>NZ_JBJIAK010000026.1:0-84831 GCF_045310915.1 Mycobacterium sp. SMC-17
TCTCCGGGTCGTACTTGCTCGGCATGACATGCACCTTCCCAAGGAAGGAGGTGCGCATCAAACGCGGGATGGTTCACACCGCGGTCGCGGGCATGTTGGGGATCGGCACCCCAGAGACGCTGCGGACCTGGATCCGTCGCTCGGAGGTCGACACCGGCCAGCGTCCGGGGGTGACCTCGCAGATGGCCGAGGAGAACAAGACGCTGCGTAAGGAGATCGCCGAGCTGCGTCGGGCCAACGAGATCTTGAAAGCAGCGGCGATTTTCTTCGGGGCCGAGCTGTGCGCCACGAGGCGCTGGGTATATCGAGAGGCGGTGAGAGACCGTCTCCTTCGGGTCGTCGCAGCGGCCTGAGGAAGCATCGGGGCAGCCGATCGCCGGGAACGACGGTGATCGGTGGCAAGCGGTCCCGAGAAGGCAAGCCGTGCCGGCACTGCCAGACGGTGCGGGCTTGTCGAGCAAGGTCAGAAGGTGCAGCGTAAGCGAACCAGTGTCAGACGCTCCGTAACCGCGAAGCCGGCTCCAATCTGGTGGATATGGGCCGGTGTGCAGTGCACGAACCCGAGCGGGTGGGGTTTGACTCCGAAGCCGTTTAGTTCCAGCGGTGGGGAGGCCACGGTGAAGGCCTGCGGCGTAGCCGTGGCGATGCTGCCGGAGTAGAGCTGGGCGCCTCCCTGACCAATCGATGACCTGGTGAACGTGGGAACCACCCTGCGGGACCGCTCATTTCGTTTCCGGCAGCCAGTCGGGGCGGGTGTGACGACTCGGGTTCGGAGTCAAGGAACCGCATTTCAGGGTGGGGCGGAGGCCTCGTAGTAGTCGCGGGCGGTGACGTGCCCGTCGTGGAGACCGAGAAAGGCGGTCACAGGGCGAAGGGGGCCAGCAAGACATGCAGTGCGGAAACTGGAAGGTCAGGAGAGGAAGTTATGTCGCCGGTGAATACCGACGAGCTGGAGTTGGCGCTGATGCTGGCGCGGCAACGGGTACTGAAGATCCAGACCAAGCTGCACCGTTGGGCACGCGATGATCTTGATCGCCGGTTCGACGATCTGTTCAACCTCGTCGCCGATCCCGCGTTCGTGTTGGTGGCGTGGGATCGGGTCAGCGGGAATAAGGGTGCCGCCACGGCCGGGGTGGATCGGCGCACCGCGTCGTCCATCACTGCCGGGCAGGGCATCGAGGCGTTCCTCGATGAACTGCGGTCGCAGTTGAAGGACCGCAGTTTCCGCCCGTTGCCGGTGCGCGAGCGGATGATCCCCAAGACCGGTGGTGCGTTGCGCCGCTTGGGGATTCCCACCGTGGCCGATCGGGTGGTCCAGGCATCGTTGAAGTTGGTGTTGGAGCCGATCTTTGAGGCGGATTTCCTGCCGTGTTCCTACGGTTTCCGTCCGAAGCGCCGCGCTCATGATGCGGTGGCCGAAGTGCGTTATCTCGCAACACGTCCCCGGTGTTATGACTGGGTTGTTGAGGGAGACATCAAGGCCTGTTTCGATGAGATCGACCACACCGCTCTGATGGGGCGGGTGCGTCGACGCGTCGGTGACAACCGTGTCTTGGGGTTGGTGAAGGCGTTCCTCAAGGCGGGCATCCTCACCGAGGACGGCCTGCTGGCGGACAGCACCGCCGGAACTCCGCAGGGTGGGATTCTTTCGCCGCTGTTGGCCAATGTGGCGTTGTCGGTGCTCGACGAACACATCGCCGGGTTGCCGGGTGGTCCGGCCACCGGCTCGGTTGAGCGCGCTCGACGACTTCGTCACGGGCAGCCGAACTTTCGGCTGGTCCGCTATGCCGACGACTGGTGTCTGATGGTGCGGGGCACCAGAGCCCACGCCGAAGCACTACAGGAGGACATCGCCGCCGTGTTGGCGACGATGGGGTTGCGTCTGGCACCGGACAAGACCCTGATCACCCACATCGACGAGGGGCTGGACTTCCTCGGGTGGCACATCCAGCGTCGCCGCAAACGAGGCACCAGCTGCAGCTACGTCTACGTTCATCCGTCCACGAAGGCCGTGTTGGCGGTCAAACGGAAGATCAAGACGCTGCGCCGAACAGTTGAACTCAACCAGCCGCTCGATGACCTGCTGCGCCGCATCAACGCGACGCTGCAGGGATGGGCGGGCTATTTCCGGGCCGGGGTGTCCTCGGCGACCTTCTCCTACCTCAGTCACTACACGTGGCAGACGGTGTGGCGCTGGCTCCGACGAAAACACCGCAAGTCGACCTGGAAAGACCTGCGCCGCCAATATTGCGGCGGCGGCTGGTGGCCAGCCACCGAGGACCGTGTGCTGATCGATCTGGAGAAGATCGGCACGACCCGCTACCGCTACCGCGGTGCGGTCATTCCCTCGCCCTGGCCGACCGACGAGGAGGACACCACAGCAGCCTGACCGGGTCTTGTGGAGAGCCCGGTGCATTGAAAGGTGCACGCCGGGTTCGGGAAGCGGCCCGGGAAAACGGAACAGCCCCAACGGTTGTCACCGCGTCCCGGGCCGACTTTCACCGACCGGCCCGGGAGACGGTGATCCGGTTCATCGCCGAACACAAGTACCACCAGGTGGCCGGCCCCGACGGTGGGGCCGGGCTGCGCTGGGGTGTCGAGCCCATGTGCGCTGTGCTGTGTGAGCACGGTGTGCCGATCAGTCCGTCGACCTACTACGAGTGGATCGCCAAGACCCCAACGCGTCGCCAGATCCGGGATGCCGAGTTGGTCGAGATCATCACTGCGGCCAGGGAAGACAAGAAGAAAGGTCGGTTCGTCCAGACACTAGGGTCGCGCAAGTTGTGGATCTGGCTACGCGGCCAGGGCCACGACGTCGCACGCTGCACCGTGGAGCGGATCATGCGCGAACAGGGCTGGGAGGGCGCTCGGTATGGGTCCAAGCACAAGACCACCACCGCCGATGAAAGTCATGTGCGTTACCCCGATCTGGTCGACCGGTGTTTCTACGCGGCGGCACCAAATCGGTTGTGGGTAGCCGACTTTACCTATGTTCCAACCTGGATGGGGTTCGTCTACGTGGCGTTCGTCATCGATGCGTACAGTCGCCGGATCATCGGCTGGCGGGCCGCCAGATCGATGACCACCGACCTGGTCCTCGACGCCGTCGAGCATGCCTTCTTCACTCGCGCCCGGGACGGCAGCACCAGCCTGCATGGGCTGATCGCCCACAGCGACGCGGGCAGTCAATACACGTCTGTGGCGTTCACCCAGCGGCTCATCGACGAGGGCGTGGATCCCTCGGTCGGCTCGGTCGGCGACGCGCTGGACAACGCGCTGGCCGAGACCACCGTCGGGTCGTTCAAGAACGAACTCATCCGCCGGCAAGGCCCGTGGCGTGACGTCAACCAGGTCGAGCTCGCGACCGCCGAATGGGTCGTGTGGTTCAACACTGAACGCCCGCACGAGTACCTCGACGACTTCACCCCCGAAGCCGCCGAGAAGCTCTACTACGATCACAGACGCACCCAGCCGAAGGCAGGGTGATTCAACGAGAACAGTCTCCGGACTCACCGGGACGGGTCACTGACCCACTTAAAGGTGAAGCAGAGCCAGCGTGTCGTCCCGAACCAGGTCAATCCACTGACTACTAAGGACATCCGTAGCCAGAGAAAACTGAGTAGCCAACGCTATCCGTGCAGCTTAGTAGTGGCGCAGAACGGCGAATCCTGCAAGACCCTGAGAGTTGGACTGAGTACGCAGCCTTCAGCTGTCTTGCCCGGCTTGGCGTCGCCAAACGTCAAGGATGTCAGAGCGCAACGGGTAGCCGCCCTTGAGTAGTGGCCGCTTCCCAGCCTCGAATTTAGCGGCGAGTTCACGCAGCCGTTCGGCGCCACGCGCGGCCCACTCGTTGCCGATCGCCCAGGAGTAGATCGGGTCCGGCGAAAGGCGATAGCCGCCGTCCTTGAGCGTTCGCAGGACGGCCACTGCGTCGCGATGGTCCAGTGACCCAGCGAGGTTGTTTCCCATGTTCACCATGGCGGTGAGCGTCTTCAGACCTTCGACAACAACCGGATCGAGCGCGGCACTTTCGTTGACGGCCGCCGGGCCGAGAAGTTCCGGCGATTCTGCAGCAGCCCATGCATCCACTTCGCCTTTCACCCAAGGGACGACGCACAGCGCCGCCGTCCGAGGATCGTCCGCGATCTCGCCGAGCTTTTCCCGTGTCGGCCAGGCGGCCAGCACAGGGCCACCGTGCCAGTCACGCGGCCGGCCGCGCCATGTGGCCACCGTTACCCCGGTGCGCTTCACGAACGTGGATAGCAACGTGTTGCCGTCTACGTTGGCTCGGCCGGGCGCGATGATCAGCGGCGCCCCTCCGACCTCGGCAACCTTCTCCATGAACCAGCGCAACCCATCGCGCAGGCCCTGATCGCCGTGATCGGGGCCTGCGGTCAGCGCCTTCGGGTAATTGCGTTCTGCCCGGCCAAACATAGGCTCATCATGCTCGCACCGGCCGACACATTTTTCAGTTTCTGTTGAGGCCGAACTCGCGCGTCATCAACGCACGCTTGTAATGAGATTCGGCAGCGTCCACCTCTGTCGACGACGTGCTGGGGCCGAACACTCGCAGGATGCTGAACACGAAGTGCCGCGCATGGTCGGTTCTGACCTTTGCGGAGTCGCCGCCGATGCTGCCGAAAGCGAGGTCGCGCAGGGCGACGTTTCCGCCGTGCCCGTCACGCGCGTAGGACATCCACCGACCCAGAATTCGTTCGGCGCCGTCGGCCTTGCCGACGTACTGCCTACCGTTGGAAGAGTCAGTGATGAGATAAATCCCTTGGACTTCGGAGAGCGCGACGCGCCAGTCGGCGTAGCGATGATCGATGATCATCTCGCCGAGTTCGTGGTGGGTCAGCAGTACGCGGTCGAAGCCAGGGAAGGGCACTTTGTCCCTGTCGGCGATCTCCAGCACGGGCAGGTGGGCCGCGTTTGTTGCCCGGCGATGCCAGACGCGTGGGTTGCCCCACTCCACCACGAGTCGATCGGCCAGGGGTGCCAGAAAGGTGCTGCGTCGCAGATCCCAGTACCGGTAGGTGGTCGTTCGCTCGGCGACAATCTCGCCACGATTCTCAAACGTCCCGAACAGGCGTGAGCGTCGTTGGCCGTCGGCGATGAGGACGACCCAGTAGCGAGCAGGTTCTGCGGGAAACCGACGCGCCGAGATGCCTTGAGCACGGGTGTACTCGCGGACGCGTTCCTCGGTGAGGTCTTCAGGGCCTCGAAGTCCGTTCGCGTCGCCCGTCTTAAAGCTGTGTCGGATTAGGTGGATGTCATCCAAGCCGATCGGTGGGGTTTGTTCCGCGCCGATCCCGGCGAGGACGTGCCCGAGAGTGAGAAAGGCGCCGGGTGGGCGTTCGGACGCGGTGGCACGGTCGTCGGCGTCTCCAGCGCCCCGTTGGTAGCGAAGGTCGGACATCGGCTCACTGTATGGCCCTCTGTCGCGCGGGGGCGGAACTGTCGGTACCCGGCGGTAGCGTTGGAGATCCGAGCAGAGGGAGATCATGGAACTCACCGAGGCCCAGTGGCAGACGGCCATACGTCACGCCACTGCTGCCAACTTCCCAGCTCCCGGCTCCAGAATTGCGCCTAACGTCGTCATGCTGACGCTTGCCGCCCTCGTCGGTGACGTCCAGCAGATCATGGCGTCCCATGCCCAGTACTCGGAGGCTCCGGCGACCTGGCGAACCTGGGCGTTCACGCGGTCCGGGCTGGCACAAGTCGAAGCGACGTTCGACGCCGAGCGCTACGACGCAATCGAAGACCGGCAGCGCCGACAACCCCGGTCCGTCTCAAAGCCGCCCGCCGATCCGAAGACGCTGACTGCTCGCATGCTGCCGCTGCGCACCGCGTCGTCTTTCGCCGTGGTGCGGGTGTACCACCATTCCGGAGTCGGACCGATCGGAGACTTCTACGAAGACTTCACGCCACTGGAAATCGAGATCGGCTTCGGTCGGTCCTCGGTGAGCGTCGGCATCGACACCATGTTCGACGACCAGGCCAAACGAGAGCGCTGGGAGGAGTTTGTCTCCGCCGCGCGGCAGGCGGTCATGAAGGGAGGATCTGAATGAGGGTGTTCATCAGCAGCGTCCGGCGTGGGCTTGAAGAGGAGCGCGACGCCCTCCCGGGGCTGATCACCGCGATCGGTCATACGCCGGTCCGGTTTGAGGACTTCACTGCGCAGACAGTGCCGAGCCGGGAAGCGTGCCTGGCGGGAGTCCAAAGCTCCGACGTCTACGTGCTGCTCGTCGGGCCTCATTACGGCCATGTCTTCGAAGACACCGGACAGTCCGCCACCCACGATGAATGGATGGCTGCCACGGCGGCAGGAATGCCGCGCGTGGTCTACCGCAAGGCGGACGTCGAACTGGATGCCGACCAGGCTGCATTCGTCGCGGAGATCGAAGACTACGGGGCAGGCATGTTTCGCGACACGTTCAGCTCCACCGCGGAGTTGCAGACCAAGGTGGCGGGCAAGATCCGGGAACTTGCCGAGACCAGCGGGACGCTGAGCTTCGCAGCAATGACCGAGGCGCCGGTTATCCAGTGGCGCAACCAATTTGCGCTGGGAGGTCAGGGACAACAACTCTCTCGGGCCACGCTCGAAGTCCATGTGCTTCCGTCGCCTGCCGCTCCGCTATCGGCGCGGGCACTCGCTGAAGTGGGGGATGCGTTGGCTGGCCGCATGCGCCGTAGCGGTTTGGTTGATGAGCGCGCCGGCTTGGATACGCGCACTGCGCAGGATGCGATCTATCTGGTGCTCGGGGACGACCCTCCTACAGGGTGGAATTCCGCCGCTGAGGGACGAACGCTGGGACTGCGCATCAGCAATAGCGGCCAAGTGTCGGCGTGGGCGTCGTTACCCCGCGACGGGCTTGGCGCGATTCTCGATCCCACACAACTACCCCTTCAGATCGCGAGCATGCTGCGGTTAATCGGCCATACGCGAGCGATCTCTTCACCGCACGTCGCGATCGCCGTGGGTGTCGCACCGGTAAGCACCTTGTCGATCGGCAAAGTGTCCGATATGCCGCGGATCTCGGCACAACTTCTCAAGCTGTCGGACCAGCCGCTACAAGTCGAGCCCGACGAACTGGTGACGGTGACCGTGCTCGACGTCGGTGCTCCTGAGGTCGGTGGGATCCTGAGCCGCCGCTTGATCGAGGCATTCCACCGGCACCGATGATCCGCCACGGCGACGCACGTCCAGCATCGCGCGCGAATCCGCCCTGTCGTCATGCGGCCACCGGTAGCTTGTCTCGTTGGTGACTGACAGCGACGCGCAGACAAGCTGGACAACTCCGTTCGGGGAGGAGATGGACGCGCGTAACGCCCACCTCGATGCGCTGCCCGGCAGGGCCTACCGCGACTGGTTTGAGTCCCTCAACCGCGCGTCGATGGTCCTCAGCGGGAACAGTGCTCAGATTGAAAACCACCTCGGGCAATTCGTCCACACGCCGATGTTCGTCAGCGAACTTCCCGACGACTTCGCCGCCGAGGCCGCCCGGCTCCTGCACAACTACCTGGCCGCAATCGCGACGCTGCGTGACGTGCAGCGGGTCATCCACCGCAAGATCTGGCCAGACCGGCGCGATCCCGGCGACAAGCAGACCATCTGGGAGACCACCGTCTGGGCGCCAAAGATCCAGGAGCTGTTCGACGACCCGCCGGTTGTGTTCCTGATCGATCTGCGCAACTACTCCATGCACTACGCCATCCCGCAAATGTCGATGTCCACCAGCTGGGGTTCCATCACGGGGCAGCCCGGCGGACCCTCAGCGATGCGCAACACCGTCGCGGTCGACCCCGATGTCTTGCTGAACTGGGACGGGTGGAGATCGAAGGGTCGCCAGTTCGTCGAGTCGCACCAGGGCGGAAGTATCGACATCGTTGAGGTGATCGCGCTGTATTCCACGCGGGTGCGCGAGTTCTTCGGTTGGTTCTGGCAGCAGATCGAAGACTCGAACCGGATTGAGATTCTCGAATACCGTTACAAAGCAATGGAATGGGGCCATTACCTAGACGTCGAGAGCATGGTGACGCAGTTCGGCCCCGATGGCCGCAGCGTGGTACGACCCCGGCTGGCTGAGGCCCGACTGCGCCGGGCGGCATTCGGTACACGCGGCTGGAGGCTTTTCACCCTCAATTCAGAAGGCGAATGGATTGCTGGAGCGCGTGATCCGGGATGGCCACCCTTGGCTGAGGGACCGCGGTAGTTCTCGGCGACTCTTACGGGTCTGCAATGCGGTCGCCTACAGATCCGGGGGCAGTCCCGACGCTGCTGCTCGTCCCTCCCACACGCAGAACTGGAAGAAAGCGCTGGTAGATCAGATCATCATCGACGGCTAGTTCCATGGAGAATGCGCAACTAGTTCCTAATGCGGTTAAGCCAAGCGCAAGGGCCGTTGGAGTACGCCTGCATGTCTTCACGTGCGAGCATTTGATCTAAGCACCCCTGCGTCGTCAGCAAACACGGCTGTTCTCGTGGGTCTCATCGGACACCGATTAATGATCCAGGGGGGAGGCACGCAACCGCACAGCCCTGAACTACCCGGAGAACCGAACTATCCCAAGATGCCGGGTGAGCCGAAGCGGGTGCAGCCGAGCAAGGACCGGGACCTCAAGGGGTCCTAGGGCGCGGTGGTCACGGGGAACACGTGTGGGCCGCCCCTTGCGGGCTCGGCAGCGCCTGGAGATCGTCGGTGCCGCAGCCGAGCGCCGTCCCCGAGATCAGCAGCGCCAGCAGGGCGAGGTACCGCACCGGCTTTCCGCGCCACAAACCGGTATTCACCTGGTGTCCCGATGAGTCGCTGACGCCAACTGAAATATTTTGCTGTCGTCGCACGATGCCACCTCCTCAGTGTGAATATCGCCTAGTAACTGGCAACCTACCGGTGCGTGCCGTTTAGTTGCCAGAAATCGCCGAACAAGTTCGCTGAAATCGAACGTCGACGCATATTGACGATCGTGGCGGCCCCGGGCGATTCCACTGGGTAGATTGCTGCCCATGACTGGAAGCTGGGGCACCGTGTTGACCGGGCTGGTTCCGCTCGGACTGGTGGTGGCACTGTCGCCCATCACCGTCATCCCGGCGGTGTTGGTCCTGCAGGCGCCGCGTCCCCGGCCGACAGGGCTGGCGTTCCTCGCCGGCTGGGCCGTCGGCCTGGCGGTGGTGACGGCCGTGTGCGTGCAGGCCTCGCATCTGCTCAGCGGCGCGCACCATGGCCACAAGTCGCCGCCCGAGTGGGCTTCGTGGCTGCGGGTGGTGCTGGGTGCCGCGCTCATCATCTTCGGCATCTATCGCTGGTTCACCCGGCACAACAGCACGGATTCACCGGGCTGGATGAAGAAGATCGCGACCGTCACGCCGGCCCGCGCGGCGGCGATGGGTGTGGCGCTGGTCGTGGTGCGCCCCGACGTCGTATTGATCTGTGTGCCAGCCGGATTGGCGATCGGCACCGCCGGGCTCGGCATCGAGGGTGACTGGCTGGCCGCGGCCTTCTTCGTGATCGTCGCCGCGTCGACGGTGGCGATCCCGACACTGGCCTACGCCATCGCCGGTGCCCGACTCGATGACACGATGCGGCGGCTCAAAGACTGGATGGAGAAGAACAACGCCGCGCTGATGGCGGCGATCATGGTCGTCATCGGGGCCATGGTGCTCCACAACGGCGCGCGTGCGCTCGGGTGGCTCTAGGAAGCGCGCGGGTCGACCGGCAATGGGCCGAAGAAACCCGTGCGTGCTGTCGAGCGGATGCTCAGGTCAGGACGCGGAGCATCCGTCGACAGTGTCAAGAAAGAGTTGTGGGCTGGTGCGAAATGCTCCACACCAGCCCACTGAGCTTTACGGGCTTAGTTAGACCGCGGTGACTCCGGTTGCGGCCGGGCCCTTGCTGCCCTGACCGACCTCGAACTCGACCCGCTGGCCCTCGTCGAGGGTACGGAAACCGTTGCTACGGATCTCCGAGTAGTGGACGAACAGATCCTTGGAGCCGTCGTCGGGAGTGATGAAGCCGAAGCCCTTCTCACTGTTGAACCATTTCACAGTTCCCTGTGGCATATACCAACTTCTCTCATGTAGAGCAGGACGTTAGGAAGAAAACGTCCGCGGGCATCGTAGCTCAGTTCGATATCCCTCCGCACCCTGAACTGCACATATCGCTGTTCCAGGTGTGAACCGGTGCGCCGCCGGGTATAGGGGCCGCAGGAGTGCGCCGGCCTCCGCTTCATGCCGGCCCCGGTACGGAAGTGACGGACATGCGACTGGTTGCAGCCGTGCTCGTCGTCGTTTCCGTCGTCATGGCGGGGGCCTGCGCGCCCGCACAACGCGTTGACCTGGGCCAGGACGCGGGATACCTGATCGCGGCGATCTCCGGCGAGCCCGACCAACTCGACCCGCAGAAGACCAGCGCGTACTTCTCGTTCGAGGTCCTCGAGAACGTCTTCGACACCCTCGTGGAGCCGGACGCCAACCTGACCATGCGGCCCGCCCTCGCGCAGTCGTGGGACGTCTCGCCTGATCAACGCGCCTGGACGTTCCACCTGCGGCCCGGGGTGACGTTCCACGACGGCAGCCCGCTCACCGCCGCAGACGTCGTCTTCTCCTACCGCCGGATCATCGACGGCAAGCTCGCCAACGCCGACAAGCTCAGTGCCGTCACCGACGTCACCGCGGCCGACGACCACACGGTCCGGATCACGGTGTCGCACCCGACCCCCAATCTGCTGACCAACCTCGGCGGGTTCAAGGGTGTGGCGATCGTGCAGCGCCGCAACGTCGAGGACGGGCAGATCGCCGGCCACCCGATCGGCACCGGGCCGTTCGCCTTCGTCAGCCAGCGCGGCGGTGATGCAATCACGCTGCGCGCAAATCCGCACTACTGGGCCGGCGCCACGGATTCCGGGCGTGACGTTCCGCTTCATCAGCGAGCCCTCGACGGCGCTGTCGGCGCTGCAGGCCGGTGAGATCGACTGGACCGACGCGGTGCCACCGCAGCGGGTCGCCCAGTTGCGCGGCGATGATTCGATCCACCTCGCGGTGACGCCGAGCAACGATTACTGGTACCTGGCCCTCAACGAAGCCCGGCCGGCGTGGCAGGACGTCCGGGTGCGGCAGGCCATCGCCTACGCGATCGACCGGGCGTCGATCGTGCAGGCCACCAGTTACGGTGCGGCGCAGGCCAATCAGCTCGCGATCCCGCAGGGCAATCCGTGGTACACGCCCTACGACAAGTACCGCTACGACATCGACCACGCCAAATCGCTGCTGCGGCACGCCGGCTCGGCGCCGTCCGCCATGGACCTGTTGGTCACCAGCGAGTACCCGCAGACGGTGACCGCCGCCCAGGTGATCGCCGACAACCTCGCGCCGCTGGGCATCCGGGTCACCATCCGCACCGTCGACTTCGGGACGTGGCTCGACGAGCAGCACAGCGGTCACTTCGACATGCTGATGATGGGCTGGCTCGGCAATATCGACCCCGACGATTTCTACTACGCGCAGCATCACACCGGGGGTGCGAGCAATGCCCAGAAATTCTCGGACCCGCGCGTCGACGCACTGCTGGACGCCGGTCGTACCCAGACCAATCAGCAAGTGCGGCAACAGGATTACGCGCGGGCGGCGACGCTCATCGCGGACCAGGTGAGCTACCTCTACCTGTACAACCCCGCGGTGGTCCAGGCCTGGTCACCGCGGCTCACCGGCTATGAGGCCAGGCGCGACAAGGCAATTCGGTTCCGGGACGCGGTACTCGGCGGTGACCGGCCATGACCATCCTGCGGTTCCTGGCCCGTCGGCTCGCCTACTCACTGGTGGTCCTGGTGGGCGTCCTCATCGTGGTGTTCGCCCTGGCTCATCTGGTTCCCGGTGACCCGGTGCGCATCGCCCTGGGGACGCGGTACACACCCGAGGCGTACGACGCCCTCCGTCACGCGAGCGGTCTGGATCGGCCACTGCCTGCCCAGTTCCTCAGCTACCTCGGCCATGCCGCGACGGGCAATCTCGGCGTCAGCTTCCGCAGCGGCGACCCGGTGGCCCAGGTGCTGGCCGAGCGGTTGCCCGCCACCGTCTCGCTGGCCGTGGTCGGCATCGTCCTGGCTCTGGCGATCGCGCTGCCCGCCGGCATCTACGCGGCGTCGCACGAGGGCCGGCTCAGCGACGTGATCGTCCGGGTCACAAGCCAATTCGGGGTGTCCGTGCCGGACTTCTGGCTGGGCATCCTGCTCATCTCGCTGTTTTCCACGACACTGGGCTGGCTGCCGACATCGGGCTACCGGCCGCTGTTCGACGATCCGACGGGCTGGTTGCGCCACGTGATCCTGCCGGGCCTGACCGTGGGTCTGGTGGCCGCGGCGATCATGACGCGTTACGTCCGCTCCGCGGTGCTGGAGGTGTCCGCCATGGGCTACGTCCGCACCGCGCGCTCGAAAGGCCTGCCGCCGCGGGTGGTCACGTTGCGGCACGTCGTGCGCAATGCCCTGGTTCCCATCCTCACCATCACCGGTATCCAGCTGGCGACGATCCTCGGCGGTGTCATCGTGGTCGAGGTGGTGTTCGCGTGGCCGGGCCTGGGCCGACTGGTCTACCTGTCGGTGGCCGCGCGCGACTATCCCGTGATCCAGGGCGCGGTGCTGCTCATCGCGGTCCTGTTCCTGGCCGTCAACCTGGTGGTGGATGTGCTGTATGCAGTTGTCGATCCGCGGATTCGGCTGTCATGAGGCTGCCCACGAATCCCGTCACGGTGGTCAGCGCCGCCGTCGTGGCCGCTGCCGTGGTCGTCGCCGTGGGTGCCGGCCGGCTCGCGCCGTACGGCATCAACGATGTCGACGTACCGCAGGCGCTGCGGCCGCCGAGCGGTGCGCACTGGTTCGGCACCGACGAACTGGGCCGCGATGTGTTGTCCCGCGTGCTGACCGGCCTGCAGGCGTCGATGACGGTGGCGGTGGTCAGCGTGGCGTGCGCGGCGGTGGTCGGCACAGCGCTGGGCGTCATGGCCGGGTACCGCGGCGGCTGGCTGGACACCGTGGTGATGCGGGTCGTCGACGTGTTGTTCGCGTTCCCGGTGCTGTTGTTGGCCATGGCGATCGTCGCGGTGCTGGGGCCCGGCTTGGGCACGACGATCGCCGCGATCGGCATCGTCTACGTGCCGATCTTCGCGCGGGTGGCACGGGCTAGCACCCTGGCGGTGCGGGAGGAGCCGTACGTGGCGGTGTCGCGCACCATGGGGACCGGGACGGCCTACATCCTGCGCCGGCACGTCCTGCCCAACATCACCGGTCCGCTCATCGTCCAGACCTCGCTGTCACTGGCGTTCGCCATCCTGTCCGAGGCCGCGCTGTCCTTCCTCGGCCTGGGCATCCAGCCGCCGCAGCCGTCACTGGGCCGGATGATCTTCGATTCGCAGGGCTTCGTCAGCCTGGCCTGGTGGATGGCGGTGTTCCCCGGCGCGGCGATCGTCGTCATCGTGCTGGCGTGCAACCTGCTCGGTGACGGGCTGCGTGACGTCCTGGATCCCAAGCAGCGCACCATGATCGAGGCGCGGCGGCGTTCATGAGCGTGCTGTCGGTCGACAATCTGGCCGTCCGGATCGGGCGTCGCGACATCGTGCGCGGCGTCTCACTGGCGGTCGAGCCCGAGCAGACGCTCGGCATCGTCGGCGAGTCCGGTTCGGGCAAGTCGACGACGGTGCTGGCCGCGACCGGGCTGCTCGACGCGCCCGGCGCGATCGTGACCGGCTCGAGTGCCCTTGCCGGACAACAGGAACTCGTCAGCGCCCCGGCGCGGACGTTGCGGCGCGTGCACGGCGGCCGGATCGGGTTCGTCTTCCAGGATCCCGGAACCTCGCTGAACCCGCTGCTGACCATCGAACGGCAGATCACCGAATCTCTTGAAACACACAAGCAGGTGACCCGCCGGCACGCCGCGGTGCGCGCCCTGGAACTGCTGGAGGCCGTGGGCCTGCCCGACCCGCAACGGCGGCTGCGCAGCTATCCGCATCAGCTCTCGGGCGGCCAGCGTCAGCGGGTGATGATCGCGATCGCCCTGGCCTGCGACCCCGAACTGCTGATCGCCGACGAGCCGACGACGGCCCTCGACGTCACGACACAGGCCCAGATCATCGAGCTGGTGCGGGAACTGCAGCGCGGGTTCGGTACCGCCGTGGTGTGGATCAGTCACGACCTCGGGGTGATCGGCGAGGTCGCCGACACCGTCACCGTGCTGCGCGGCGGCGAGGCCGTCGAGCAGGCACCGGTCGACGCGATCTTCGATGCGCCGCAGCAGGCCTATACCCGCGAATTGCTCGATGCCAGGCCGGTTTTGGGGCATCCTGCCCGCGAGGTCCCGGACACCGCGACACTGCTCGACGTCTCCGATCTGGATGTCAGGTTTCCCGTGAGCACGCCGACGGGCCGGACGGTGGTCCACGCGGTGAAGGACGTGTCGTTCCGCATCCGCCGGGGGACGACGCTCGGGCTGGTGGGGGAGTCGGGTTCGGGGAAGTCGACCGTGGCGGCCGCGCTGACCGGTCTGGTCGCGCCCGACGGCGGCCGCGCACTCCTCGACGGCACCGACGTGCTGACGGTCAAGCGCCGCGACCGCAAGGCGGTACGCCGCCGGATCGGTCTGGTCTTCCAGGATTCGTTCTCGTCGCTGAATCCCCGCATCCCGGTGGGTCTTTCGATCGCGGAGCCCGTGGCGGGCGCGGCCAAGGAGCGTCGCGCGCGGGTGCGTGAGTTGCTCGCCTCCGTCGAGCTGCCGGCGGACTATGCGGCACGGTATCCGCACGAACTGTCGGGCGGTGAGCGGCAGCGCGTCAACATCGCCCGGGCGCTGGCCGTGGCGCCCGAGCTGTTGATCCTCGACGAGGCCACCGCGTCACTCGACGTCTCGGTGCAGGCCAAGGTGCTGGACCTGCTGACGCGACTGCAGCAGGAAAGTGGTCTGACCTACCTGTTCATCGGCCACGACCTGGCCGTGATCGAGCGGATGAGCCACGACGTCCTGGTGCTGCGCGGCGGCGAAACGGTGGAATACCGCTCTGCCGCCGAGTTGTTCGCGCACCCGGAGCATGAGTACACGCGCGCGTTGCTCGCCGCTGTGCCTCCGGCGCGTCCGGGGCGTGCAACGATGACCTGATGCGCGCGGTGATCTTCGAGCAATTCGGTGGGCCGGTGGACGTCCGGTCGGTTGCCGACCCGACGCCGTCGCCCGGCGGTGTCGTGGTGCAAGTGCACGCGACCGGGTTGTGCCGCAGCGACTGGCACGCCTGGGCCGGGCACGACGACGGCGTCGCCCTCCCGCACGTGCCGGGGCATGAGCTGGTCGGAGAAGTGGTCGCCGTCGGCGCCGACGTCCGGCGCTGGCGGGTCGGTGACCGGGTCACCACACCGTTCGTGTGCGGGTGCGGCACCTGCGAATGGTGTGCCGGCGGCCAGGCGCAGGTGTGTCCCGACCAGACCCAGCCGGGTTTCACCCACTGGGGCTCGTTCGGTGAATACGTGGCGCTGCACGCGGCGGACACGAATCTCGTTGCGGTGTCGGAAGATATCGATGATGCCGCAGCGGCTGCGCTGGGCTGCCGGTTCGCCACCGCCTACCGCGCGCTGCGGGCCCGTGCCGACGTCAAGCCCGGCGAGTGGGTCACGGTGATCGGCGTCGGGGGCGTGGGCCTCAGCGCCGTCCAGGTGGCGGCCGCCGCCGGCGCCAACGTCATCGCCGTCGACCGCACCCCGGCGGCACTGGAACTCGCGCGCAGCCTCGGTGCCGCCGAGACCGTCCTCGCCAACGGCGCCGAGGTGGCGCCAGCGGTGCACGAGATCACCGGCGGCGGTAGCCATGTCGCGGTCGACGCGGTGGGCACCGCGGGGACGTGCGCCGATGCGATCCACAGCCTGCGCAGGCAGGGACGCCACGTGCAGGTGGGCCTGCTACCCAACGTCGATGGGCATCCGCAGGTGCCCATGGATCGCGTAATCGCTTGGGAATTGGATGTTTTGGGGTCGCATGGCATGGCCAGCGCGGACTACCCCGAGATGCTCGACCAGGTCGCGGCGGGCAAGCTGCGCCCGCAGGCGTTGGTCGAGCGGGTGGTGGGGCTCGCCGAAGGCGCGCGCCTGCTGCCGGAGTTCGGCGCCGCCAGCCCGGTGGGAGTCACGTTGATCGACCCCCGGCGGGCGTGACGGTCAGGGGACCGGCACACCTTCGCGCAGGAAGTACACGCCCGCGATGGTGCCGTCGGGATGGATCTTCACCCGGAACTGGCCGGGCATGCGGTCCATCTGCAGCGGGACGTTCACCACGGTGAGGTCGCCGCGCGCGGTGTCCTCGGGGCCGCCGTGCGACTGGTACGCCCCGAACGTGCGCTGGTAGCCGTCCCACACCTGCTGTAATGCCTTGGGGGACAACCGTTTCTGCAGCTCCGGATCGAACCGCGCGGTGACGGCGGCGTAGTTGCCCGCGGCGATGTCGTCGATGGCCGTCATGGCCACCAGGTCGGGTGCGTCGGCCGCCGCCGCGACCGGTGCCCCGCCGAGGGCGACGCCGATCCCGAGCGCCGCGATCGCGGCTGCCACTGTGTTCCGACGCTGATGCTTGGACTGTTCTCCCCGCCACATGAGGGCCAGCCTATGCGCTCGTGCCCCATTTGCCATTGACGAGACCCTCGGTACCGCCTAGTTTTGACTACATACGTTGTCAACGGTGACAAGGAGTGCGCGCGATGTCCCTGCCGATCCCGGCACGTCATCCCGACCGGCCGCAACCGGTACCTGCGGCGATCGGTTCGTTCGCCACGATGCTGGCCATCGGGAAGCCCGACGCCACGCAGTGGCAGCGGCTGGGCGAACGCCTCAATGTGGGCGACGAACCCATGGATGCCCTGGTCGCCTGGATGTCGGAGCAGGGGACGAAGCAGCTGCGGCCGCTGTTCGACCGCGCGCTCACCGACGGCATCGCCACCGTTCCGGAGGCGCCGGAGCCGCTGCGCCGGTTCTTCGAAGAGGTCGAGGCGACCCCGGACTGGGTCGACCCTGAAGCGCTGCGGATCGGACAGCGCACGTTGCGCCGGGGCGGTGCCGACGGCATGTACATCGCCCGGGACGTCGCGCTGCTGGGCGGCTACCAGTTCTCCGGTTTCAACCAGACCCTGCTGCGCACCGGCGCCCTGGAAAAGGGCTCCAACCAGCGGTTCGCCGAAACCATGCAGTGGGCGCTCGACGTGATCGACGCCGGCGGGCTGGAGAAGTTCGGTTCCGGATACCGGTCCACCATCCGCGTCCGCTTCGTACACGCCATGGTGCGACGGCATGTGCAGGCGATGCCGGACTGGCGCGCCGAGCAGTGGGGCCTGCCGGTCAATCAGACCGACATGGCTGCCACGCTGGTGGGCGCCCTGATCGCGCCGGTTCTCGGTGGCCTGGCCATGGGCATCGTGGCCACACCCGCCGAGTTGAGCGCCATCGCGCACCTCACGCGCTACGTCGGCTGGTTGATGGGCGTGCAGGACGAGTGGCTGCCACGGTCCTTCCGGGACAGCGTCCGCATCCTCTATCACACGTCCACCGCACTGGCGGTCTCCGACGAGACCACCAAACAGCTGTCGGTACCGATGGCGCGTGACCCGCTGAGCTGGCATTACCGCGGTGCGACGGGCCTTCGCCGGCGGCTGGCGTGGGCGCAGCACCTGTCGGTGACGACGGCCTTCCTGGGCCCGCGGGTGATGCGCACGCTGGGGCTGCCGTCCTACATGCCGCCGTGGTACCCGGTGCTCCGTATCCCCGTCAACGGCGTGCGCAGCATCGCGGCGCTGGTGCTGCCGGGCGGTTCGGACCGCGCGGCAGACCGCGGGCTACGCGAGCAGAAAGCCCTGCTGCGCACCATGATCGGCGGGGATGAGGCGACCATCGGGGCGTCTGCGTCCCACCTGCGCGGGGTGGCGTGAGTACGGCGGCCTGAGTACTACGGCAGTGGCGCGACGGGAGCGACGCAGGCCGGCTCCACGGGCGCCGGGTCGCGCCATGCGTGGCTGCCGGACATCAATGCGACGGTGAACGCCTCCAGGAGTCCGACCACGACGACGGGCCACATGGCTCCGGCCAGCACGCTCGTGAGGACCTGGTGGTCGGGTCGCTCGTCGTTGCTGAATCGGCGGCCGAGGAGATACGTCGCCAGGGTCACCACAGCCCATATCGCTGTGTACGCCTCCACGTAGAGGTGGACCACTGGGCTACTCCCTTTGACCGGGTAACCGCCGCGTGAACAGCTGTGACCGAAGGCTCATTTGCAGGTGAATGTGTCGCCAATCTAACTCGCGATGGTGTCCCCGCCAAGGGCTTCGTCAGTCGGCAAAACCGCATTTCGGCACGTCAGGGGGCCGTGGCAAATAGCCATCACGCGCGGTACCCGCTTAGTGCCGGTATCCAGCTACTTTGACGGACTAGTAGATTTTTTTGCCAGAAAGTTACGTGTCAGGACGTCAGCACGGCCTTGGCGGTGTGCTGCTGGCCCGCGCGGTCGATCCAGAACAGCTCGACGACGTCGCCGGGGTAGTGCCGGTCCAGCACGCTGGTGAGCGCACTCGCCGAGCTCACCGTGACGGCGTCGATGCTCACCAGCACGTCACCCGGGACCATCCCGGCGATTTGCGCGGGGCCGCCGCTGATCACGTCGCGGATGAGCACACCGGGCAGCTGCGAGTGCTCGTCGGTGCCGCCGACGCCGACGCCGAGCAGCGTGGGCTGCCCGATGTGGATGTTGTTCGACGCCGCGCCGGCCCGGATCTGCGCGGCCGTCGCCAGCGCCTCGTTGATCGGGATGGCGAAGCCCTCGCCACCCGGGCCCATGTGGAAGTTCAGCGTCGCCGCGACCGTCATCCCGACCACCCGGCCGTCGGCGGAGACCAGCGGGCCGCCCGAATCGCCGGCGCGGACCGGGGCCGCGAACTGGATCAGGCCCGTCACCTGCTCGGAACTGCCCGTCAACTCGTCCTTGGCGGTGATGGTGCGGTTCAGCCCGATGACGTGACCGGCCTCGTGGGTCAGTGAGTTGCCACTGCCGTCGGCGTTGCCCAGTGCGACGACCTCGTCGCCGACGGCCACCGCCGACGAGTCGCCCAGCGGGGCGACCGGCAGGTCGGCCGCGCCGCGCAGCTGCAGCACCGCGATGTCGCGGTGCCGGTCGTAGCCGACCAGGTCAGCGCGGTATGGCCGCCCACCGATGGTCGCGGTCACCTTGTCGGCGCCCTGTACGACGTGGAAGTTGGTCAGCAGCGCGCCGCCCGAGTCCAGGACGAAGCCGGTACCGGCACCGATGGCGTGCTGGTAGTTGATGACGGTGTCGACGCGCGCGGTCGCGGGTTCGACGGCGGCTGCGGCCGGGGACGGGTCGGCGTGGGTGACGGGTGCGAGGCTGATGGTGGCCACGGCAACGGCTGCCGCGGCGGCCGCGGTGCCGAGCCGACGGCAGAAGCGGAACCCGCCCATGTGCTGTCCTCCGGACTGCGAGGTGATGGCCCTGTGACTGGGCCCTTAGGCTCCGCGCCCGAACAAGCCGGAGCCTTTGCCGGAGCGGCGGTTGCGCAGCTTACCGGCGGGGGCGTCATCAGTGGCCGTTTCTTCAGCCTCGTCCTCGTTGGTGTCGGCGGTCTCTTCGCCTGACGTCTTGGCCGCTTCATCGGTTTCGGCGGCCTCGGTGTTACCGGCCTCGCCGGTTTCGGTGGTCTCGGCCGCGTCGTCGTCGGCCTTGTCCGTGGCCTCTTCTTCGGCCTCGGCTTCGGTGTCAGTCTCGCTCTCATCGCCGGCTTCCGCGACTTCAGCGGCGACGGCCGGGGCCTCATCGGCGCCCTTGTCGGCCTTGCGGCGGCCGCGGCGCTTGCCGTCGTTGACCTTCAGCGGCGCCGGCGGCGGAGGCGGCAACTCGGCGACGAAGGCCAGGTAGAACGCCAGGGCGGCGAGCAGAGCCAGGCCGGCCGCGCCGCCGTAGATGCCGAACAACCAGGTGCCGGCCTGATCCAGGGTCAACCAGATCTCGCTGATCGCGGCGCCGATGATCAAGACGCCCGCGACGATGTGCAGGACGATCGACCAGGTCCGCAAGGTCAGCGCCAGCTGCGGGGTGCCGTACTCCGGCAGGGCGGTGCGCTGGCGGGTGAACAGGACCGGCAGCGCCGACAACGCGACGATCAGACCGCAGACGATGCGCATCGCGGTGCCGAGGGTGTGCGACCAGTCGCCGGTCAGCTCGTTCCACCGGGGCAGCGCGAAGAAGAAGTACAGCAGCCCGGCGAGGATGAGGAACGACGCGTGCCAAATGATCGCTACCGGCCGCCGCATACTGCTCCTCGAGGGTTTTTCGCTCTGATAGTGGGCCGGGGTGCGACCGGCTGATCAGCTGGTCGCACCCCGGACCGAGTGCGGAGGATAGGGGATTTGAACCCCTGAGGGCTGTTAACCCAACCCGCGTTCCAGGCGAGCGCCATAGGCCACTAGGCGAATCCTCCGTCGACAAGGGTACCCGACCCGGATCCGACGCCCTACTCGTGTGCCACTGGGTGGGTACTACACTCGTGGCCGGACCCCGCGCGGCGTCCATCCTGTGAACTCCCCCAGGGCCGGAAGGCAGCAAGGGTCAACGGGCTCTGGCGGGTGCGCGGGGTCCCCTATGTTTTCGCGATCTGATGCGAGAGGCGCGCCGTGTCGTTTCTGTCCCTCGGCCGTGACGAATTGCAGGCCCAGCACGATCTGCAACAGCGCAATTACGCCGAACTGCAGGCCCGCAACCTGGCCCTCGACCTGACTCGCGGCAAGCCGTCGGCAGAACAGCTCGACCTGTCGAACGCCATGCTGAGCCTGCCGGGAGACACCCCCGGTTCCTACCTGGACGGCAACGGCACCGATACCCGCAACTACGGCGGTCTGCACGGCCTGCCCGAGCTGCGGGCCATCTTCGGTGAACTGCTCGGCCTGCCCGTGCAGAACCTGATCGCCGGCAACAACGCCAGCCTCGAGTTGATGCACGACGTCATCGTGTTCTCGCTGCTGCACGGCGGCGTCGATTCGCCGCGCCCCTGGGTGCAAGAACCCGCCCTGAAGTTCCTGTGTCCGTCGCCCGGCTACGACCGGCACTTCGCGATCACCGAGAGCTTCGGCATCGAGATGATCCCGGTCCCGATGCTCGAGGACGGTCCCGACGTCGACCTCATCGAGGAGCTGGTGGCCGCCGACCCGGCGATCAAGGGCATGTGGTGCGTGCCGGTCTTCGGTAACCCGACCGGCGTCACCTACTCGTGGGAGGCCACTCGCCGGCTGGTGCAGATGCAGACGGCGGCACCGGACTTCCGGCTGTTCTGGGACAACGCCTACGCCGTGCACACGCTGACGCACGAGTCGGTCCAGAACGTCGACGTCGTCGGCCTGGCCGCCACCGCGGGCAACCCGAACCGGCCGTACGTCTTCGCCTCGACGTCCAAGATCACCTTCGCCGGCGCCGGCGTCAGCTTCTTCGGCGGCTCGCTCGGCAACATCGCCTGGTACCTGCAGCACGCCGAGAAGAAGACCATCGGCCCGGACAAGGTCAACCAGCTGCGGCACCTCCGGTTCTTCGGTGACGCCGACGGCGTGCGGCTGCACATGCAGCGGCACCAGGCGCTGATGGCGCCCAAGTTCGCGGCCGTCGCCGAGATTCTCGACGACCGACTCAGCGCGTCGAAGATCGCGTCGTGGACCGACCCCAAGGGTGGCTACTTCGTCAGCCTCGACGTGTGGCCGGGCACCGCGAAGCGGACCGTGGCGCTGGCCAAGGACGCCGGCATCGCGGTGACGGCGGCCGGGGCGTCGTTCCCGTACAAGAAGGACCCGGAGGACAAAAACATCCGGATCGCGCCTTCGTTCCCGCCGCTGCCGGACCTGCGCCTCGCCATCGACGGCTTGGCGACGTGCGCGCTGCTGGCCGCGACCGAGGCGCTGCTGAAGGGCTGAGGTCCTGCCGCGCGCTGTATGCGTTGACCCTGTACCCAGGGCGCATTCGTGCGAGAGCGGTGCGCCGTGGCGTCAGGATCAACGGGTGTCACTGCCGTCCCCACGCTGACTCTGTACTGAGGGCGCAGTTGTGCGAGTAGCGGGGTGCGCAGGCGCAGGGTCAATCGAGTCGTGGTGGTCGTGTTCGCCGAGCCTGACTGCACGGCGATTTGCGGCCTGATTTTCCGCCACCACGTCAGCTTCGCGGAATGGCGAATCCACCAGAGCACGAGTCGGACCCGCTCGGTAGCCTTCTTCCGTGGCTCTCTACCGCAAGTACCGACCGGCAAGTTTCGCTGAGGTAGTCGGGCAGGAGCATGTCACCGAGCCGCTGTGCAACGCGCTGGAATCGGGCCGCATCAACCACGCCTACCTGTTCTCCGGGCCGCGCGGCTGCGGCAAGACGTCGTCGGCGCGCATCCTGGCCCGCTCACTGAACTGCGAACAGGGGCCGACGGCCAATCCGTGCGGCGAATGCCATTCGTGCGTGGCGCTGGCGCCCAACGGGCCGGGCAACATCGACGTCGTCGAACTCGACGCCGCCAGCCACGGTGGTGTCGACGACACCCGCGAACTCCGTGACCGGGCGTTCTACGCGCCGGCGCAGTCGCGGTACCGCATCTTCATCATCGACGAAGCGCACATGGTCACCAATGCCGGTTTCAACGCGCTGCTGAAGATCGTCGAGGAGCCGCCGGAGCACCTGATCTTCGTGTTCGCCACCACGGAGCCGGAGAAGGTGCTGCCGACCATCCGGTCGCGTACCCATCACTACCCGTTCCGGCTGCTGCCGCCGAAGACCATGCGCGGCCTGCTGGAGAAGATCTGCGCGCAAGAAGACGTGCAGGTCGACGATGCGGTGTACCCGCTGGTCATCCGGGCCGGTGGAGGCTCGCCGCGTGACACGTTGTCGGTGCTCGACCAGCTGCTGGCCGGGGCCGAGCAGAACCGCGTCGTGTACCAGCGGGCGCTGTCGCTGCTCGGCGCCACCGACCTCGCGCTGATCGACCGCGCCGTCGACGCGCTGGCCGCCGGCGACGGCGCGGCGCTCTTCGGGGCTGTGGAGTCGGTGATCGACGCCGGGCACGACCCACGCCGGTTCGGCACCGACCTGCTGGAGCGCTTCCGGGATCTGATTGTCCTGCAGGTGGTTCCGGACGCCGCGGCCCGCGGTGTGGTCGACGCGCCGGACGACGTCATGGAGCGCATGCGGGACCAGGCCGCGCAGATCGGCACCGCGACGCTGACGCGGTACGCCGAGGTGATGCACGCCGGGCTCGGGGAGATGCGCGGCGCGACGGCACCGCGGCTGCTGCTCGAAGTGGTGTGCGCCCGGCTGCTGCTGCCGTCGGCCAGTGACACCGAAGCCGCTCTGCTGCAACGCATCGAGCGCATCGAGACCCGGATGAACGTGTCGATCCCGGCTTCGGAGGGCGGGGCCGTTGCTGCCCCGCGTCCCGCTCCGGTGGCGGCCCCGGTCCCGGCACCGGCCGCCGAGTCGTTCGCGGAGGCCCCGAGCGCTCCGCCGGCTCCGTCGGGTTCGGCAGGAAATCGGCAGTTCACGCGGAGAAGTCAAGCCCCGCAATCGGTTTCGGCACCCGAACCGGAGCCGACACCGCCGCCCGCACCTCCGGCGCCGCGGCCCGAACCGCGTCCGGCGCCCGAACCGGCGCCGGTTCAACGTGAAACATCACCTGAACCCGTCGCCCCGCCGGCTGCCGCACCGGCAGCGGCGGCGCCCGTGCAGCCGGCCGCCGCGACACCCGGTGAGCCCGATGCCGCCGCCGTGCGCGCCATGTGGACGACGGTGCGCGAGAAGGTCCGCATGCGCAGCCGCTCGCTGGAAGCCATGCTCATGGAGGCGACGGTCCGCGGTATCGAGGCGGACACTTTGGTGTTGGCGCACCCGGCCCCGCCGCTGGCGAGGCGCCTCAGCGAGCAGCACAACGCCGACGTCATCCGCGAGGCGCTCAAGGATGCCCTCGGGGTGAACTGGCGGGTGCGGTGCGACGCCGGTGCGGCACCTGCGGGTGCGGCCGGGGGCCCGTCGGCCGGTTCCGCGCCCGCGGCGGCAGCCCCGCGTCCGGCGGCCCCGACGCCCGAGCAGCAGGCCGCCGTGGAGCGGGCCGAAGAAGAGGACATGCTGGCCGACGCCGCCAACGACCGCGGCACGGACGTGCCCCGCCGCGACCCCGAAGAGGTGGCGCTGGAACTGCTCAAGAGCGAGCTGGGCGCCCGCCCCATCGGGGAGTGATCAGGGCGTCCACCAGGGCCGCAGCGGCAGCCCGCCGTTGGCCCCGTGCTCGTCGAGTTTGACGGCCAGGACCTGGTGCAGCTGAACGACATTGGTCTCGAATCCCACGCGGGAACCGGCCATGTACATGCCCCAGACCTTGGCCGTGGCCAGGCCGACCTCGGCGACCGCTTCGTCCCAGTTCCGCACCAGGTTGGCGCACCAGTCGCGCAGCGTCAGGGCGTAGTGCGGGCGCAGGTTCTCCTCGTGCAGCACCTCCAGCCCGACATCCTGGGCGGTGGCGATGATCCGCCCCGAGCCGGTCAGCTCTCCGTCGGGGAAGACGTAGCGGTCGATGAACCCGCCGATGTTCCCGGCGCGGTTGTGCGGCCGGGTGATGCAGTGGTTGAGCAGCAGTCCGCCGGGGCGCAGCCGGTCGTGTAGGAACCGGAAGTAGGCCGGGTAGTTGGCGACACCGATGTGCTCGGTCAGACCGATCGAGGACACCGCGTCGAAATTTCCTTCCCGCACATCGCGGTAGTCTCCGTGCACGACGCGGGCGAGATCGGCCAGGCCTTCGTCGGCGATGGCGCGCTGCGCCCAGCCGGCCTGCTCCGCCGACAGCGTGACACCGGTGGCCTGCACACCGTGCCGGGCGGCGTACCGGACCATGCCACCCCAGCCGCAGCCGACGTCGAGCAGCCGGTCGCCGGGCTGCAGGCGCAGCTTGTCGAACACCAGCCGGTACTTGTTCTCCTGGGCTTCCTCGAGCGTGGCGTCGGGCCGCGGGTAGCAGGCGCAGGTGTACGTCATCGACGGCCCGAGCACCCGTTCGTAGAACGCGTTGGAGACGTCGTAGTGGTGATGGATGGCCTCGGCATCCCGGATTCGGCTGTGCCGCAGCCCTTCTGCCATCCGGCGCCATCTCGGCAGCGCCTCCTGCGGGGGCGGGGCGATCGGCAGCAGGTGTTCGAATCCGATGGACCGCACGATGTTCGCCAGCACCCGGATCGGCGGACGCTTGAATTCCACCTTGTCGGCCAGCGCCTTGAGCAGTTCGTAGGGGTCGCCCGGATGCACGCCGAGCGCAGCGAGATCGCCTGCGACGTAGGCCCGGGCCAGGCCCAGATCGCCGGGTGCGGTCGCCAGATAGGTGGTGCCGCGCGGGGTGAGCAGGCTCAGCCCCAGCTCGGCGTCCTCGGGGCCGGCCGAACTGCCGTCGTACGCCTCGAATTTGAGGGGCAGCCGACCACTCGAGAAGCTCTCCAGGACCTCGGCCAGCGTCAGCTTGCCGTCGGTCGTCCCTCGATCGTCAGTTGTCGTCATTGCCGTTGTACCGCCTTCTCATAGAGACCTAGTAGCCGCGATTCGGGGTCGTAAACGTCTTTGACCTTCTGGTACTCCGCGCCGCCGTAGCGCCGGTGGAAATCCTCACGCGAATAGAACGACTCGGAGTACAGGGACTTGTGGCCGCCGCATTCGTCGACCTTGTCCTCGATCAGGCGGTTCGTCTCACCGGCCACCTGTCCGGCCGGGACCGATGACCAGAACCCGACGTTGACGTAGTTGCGGTGGGGCTGGATGGGATACAGCGGCCAGCGGGTGTCATCGCGTAACCGCAAGGGGCACAACCAGATCGGGGTGATGGGCACACGTGCCAGGAACCACTCGAGAAAGTCGACGACGCGCTCGACCGGCACCTCGACGTCCTGCACCACCCGTTCGCGCAACGGCTTTTCCGGGGCCAGGAGGCTGCGGCGCTCGATCCGGTCGGCGATCCGGAAGCGCTGGTCGAGGCCGACGAGCTTCCAGTAGACGCTGCTGCGCCGGTACCGGCGGGGCCACAACCGCCGGATGAGTGGGCGTTGTGCGCCGAAGGCCGCCGAACACCAGAACCAGTCGGTGTCCCAGCGCCAGAGATAGTCCTGCGTGGTGAGCCGGTCGTGCCGCTCACCGGAGTCGTGCTGGATGGAGCGGTAGAAGATGCGCTGACCGGTGTAGTCGCTGACCGGGCCGTCGGTCCCGGTCTTCATGCCGAGGCACAGGTAGCTCTCGTCGGGTCCGAACACGACGCCGTCGAGGTAGTCCACCGGCACACCGTCGTGGCCGCCGGTGTCGAGGATGCGCTGCAGCTCGTCCACCAGATCGGCCACCCGGTGGAAACGCAGGTGCCGCAGCTTCACGAACGGGCGGACCGGCTCCAGCTCGATGCGCAACCGTACCGAATAGCCCAGCGTCCCATAGGAATTCGGGAAGGCGTAGAACAGGTCGGAGTGGGTGTGCGGTGATGCCCGGATCAGTTCGCCGGCCCCGGTGAGAATGTCGAGTTCCTGCACGGACTCGTGCGGCAGGCCGTTGCGGAACGACGTCGACTCGATGCCCAGCCCGGTGACCGCGCCCCCGAGGGTGATGGTCTTGAGCTGCGGCACGACAAGCGGCGCCAGGCCGAACGGCAGCGTCGCGGCGACCAGCGTCTCGTAGGTGCACATGCCCTGCACGTCCGCGGTGCGATTCTCGGTGTCGACGGCCAGCACGCCGTTCAGCCCCGAGACGTCGAGCCCCTTGGTCTTGGTGCGCGCACGCGCCCGGAACAGGTTCGACGTCGGTTTCGCCAGCCGCACCGTCGCCCCCCGCGGGATGGCGCGATAGCTGTCCAGCAGTCGCTGAACGGCCGCCTCGTGGGCGGCCGTCGCATCGCTCGTGACAGCAGTCACACATATACGCTAGACCGAGATCGCGGTCCTCGCGACCGCAAGGGAAGCCGTATGAACAGGAGTTTTACCTGATGGGACAGGTCAGTGCGTCCAGCACCGTGTTGATTCTCGCCGAACCGGAGAAGGTGCTGGCAGCAGTCGCCGACTACCAGACGGTGCGCCCGAAGATCCTCTCGTCGAACTACAGCGGCTACCAGGTGCTCGAAGGCGGACAGGGCGCCGGCACCGTCGCCACCTGGAAGCTGCAGGCCACCAAGAAGCGCTCGCGTGAGGTCAAGGCCACCGTCGACGTCGCAGGCAAGAGCGTCATCGAGAAGGACGCCAACTCGTCGATGGTGACCACGTGGACCGTCGCCCCGGCGGGCACCGGCTCGACCGTCACCGTCAAGACGGCGTGGCAGGGTGCCGGCGGTATCGGCGGCTTCTTCGAGAAGACCTTCGCCCCGCTGGGCCTGCGCAAGATCCAGGACGAGGTGCTCGGCAACCTGAAGAAGGTTGTCGAAGGCTAGCTCTTCGGCGCACGGAGATTCTTTTCGCGGCCAGTCGGTCGCCCGGTGATCCGTCGGGCGACTAGGCTGGCGCGCACACCCGATCATCGAAACTCGAGGGGACCGTCATGCAACCCGGTGGCCAGCCCGATATGTCCGCGCTGCTCGCTCAGGCGCAGCAGATGCAGCAGCAGCTCATGGCGGCGCAGGAGTCCCTGGCCACCTCGTCGGTGACCGGTCAGGCCGGTGGCGGTCTGGTCAAGGTCACCATGATGGGCAGCGGTGAGATCACCGCGCTCACCATCGACCCGAAGGTCGTCGATCCCGACGACATCGAGACGCTGCAGGACCTCATCGTGGGTGCCCTGGGCGACGCCTCCGAGCAGGTGACGCTGATGGCGCAGCAGCGCCTCGGCCCGCTGGCCGGCGGCATGCAGGGCATGGGCCTGCCCGGGTTCTGATGTGTTTGAAGGACCCGTACAGGATTTGATCGACGAACTCGGCAAGCTGCCGGGGATCGGGCCGAAGAGTGCCCAGCGCATCGCGTTCCACCTGCTGTCGGTGGAGCCGCCGGACATCGACCGGCTGACCGCGGTGCTGAACCGGGTGCGTGACGGCGTCAAGTTCTGTGCGGTGTGCGGCAACGTGTCCGACGACGACCGGTGCCGCATCTGCAGCGATCCGCGCCGCGACGGCTCCCTGGTGTGTGTCGTCGAGGAGCCCAAGGACGTCCAGGCGGTGGAGCGCACCCGCGAATTCCGCGGGCGCTACCACGTCCTGGGCGGCGCACTGGATCCGCTGTCCGGCGTCGGGCCGGAACAGCTGCGAATTCGCGAGCTGCTCAACAGGATTGGGCAGCGGGTCGACGGCGTGGACATCGTCGAGGTGATCATCGCGACCGACCCCAACACCGAGGGCGAGGCCACGGCGACGTACCTGGTCCGCATGCTGCGCGACATTCCGGGGCTGACGGTGACGCGCATCGCGTCGGGTCTGCCGATGGGTGGCGACCTCGAGTTCGCCGACGAGCTGACGCTGGGCCGGGCCCTGGCCGGCCGCCGCGCGATGGTCTGACGCGCGGCTCGGCCGCGGTTGTCTGACGCCCGGCCCGGCAAGCTCATCCGCCCCGGTTCAACTCGCTCCCCGCCGAAACCGCATTCGGTCTGGCCCCGTCACCCATTTTCCCTGCCAAATTACCGTTTCCGCAGATTTGGCTAACGAGCTGACGCGGCGGGTGAGGGGCGTGTACTGGGAAGTCCGTACCGGTATCGGCATCCGGCAAAGAATTGCGCCAAAGTTGTTGTTTCCTTGGGGATTTCGCGTCGATCGCGCCGCGGCGGCCCGTTGGCAAACACGTGTGTGGGAACTCAGTGTGGGCATGTAGCATTCGCGCACGGGCCAACCGGAGGATCGGAAGCCCCAATTATCTTGAGCGTCAATTCTTTTGGGGAGCACCATGAGCACCAACCCGTTCGATGACGACAATGGCACCTTTTTTGTGTTGGTCAACGACGAGGAGCAGCACAGCCTGTGGCCCACGTTCGCGGACGTTCCCGAGGGTTGGCGAGTGGTGCACGGCGAAGCCGACCGTGCCTCGTGCCTGGAGTACATCGAACGGGAATGGACCGATATCCGGCCCAAGAGCTTGCGTGACCGACTGTCGGTTGGGCAGCCGCGCTGAGCCTTCGTTAGTTCAGGGGTAGTTCGTCATTTCAGTGTTCGGGATGGATCTCGGCGATTCGTCGTTGCCTGTCACGCGTGGGCAGTTGGACATCTGGCTCGCGCAGGAAACGGGTCAATCGGCTGCGGAGTGGCAGCTCGGCATCTTCGTGAAGATTGACGGGCCGGTCGACTTCGATGTCTTCGAGCGCTCGATCCGCCACGTCGTCGGCGAGGCCGAGCCGGTGCGGGCGACGTTCGCCGAGTCCGACGGCCAGGTGCGGCAGCGGTTGCTCGACGTCGCCGATATCGAGGTCGCCCTTCACGATCTGACGCATGCCGACCAGCCGATGGCGGCGGCGCGCGCGACCGCCTCGGTGCTGCAGCGCACCCCCATGCCGCTCGACGGCCCACTGCTGCGCTTCGCCTACTTCCGGGCCGGCGCCGACGAGTCCTACTTCTTCGCCTGCTGCCACCACATCGTCGCCGACGGCATCGGCCTGGCCCTGGTCCTGCAGCGCATCGCCGCGGTCTACTCGGAATCCGTTGCGGGCAAAGCGATTCAGCCGTCCTACTTCAGTTCGCTGCGGGATCTGCTGGAGTCCGAAGAGGCGTACGAAGCCTCCGCGGACTACGCCGAGGACGAGGCGTACTGGCTGGCGAACCTGCCGGCAGAGCCGACGCGCGAGCTGTCGCCCGATGACGCCGCGCCCGCCGAGGACGGCTCGTCGGACCCGATTCAGCTCGCCCCCGCGCTGCTCGCCCAGGTCGAACGACTGTGTGAGGCCTGGGATGTGCGCCGGTCCACGGTGCTCATCGCCGCGTGTGCCCTGGTGCTGCGGGGCCGGGCCGCCGAGGGGCACGAGGTGGTACTCGACCTGCCGGTGACCCGGCGCGTGCTGCAGGTCTCGAAGACGCTGCCCGGCATGGTCGCCGGGGTCGTGCCGCTGGTGCTGCAGGTTTCCCCTGACGCCACGGTCGCCGAATTCTGTGCGCATGTGCACAGCCGTACCCGAGAAGCGGTGCGCCATCAGCGATTCCCGGTCCAGGCACTGGAACGCAAGAGGTACGGGTCGGGCGCCGACCGGATCGTGGTGGACTTTCTGCCGTCGGGGTTCACCGTGCCGCTGGGCGAGGCCACCGCGGCCGCGCAACTGATCTCCGGTCTCGGTCGGGGCTCCGGGCTGGCGTTCTCGGGTACCGGTGACGAGCTGTCCGTCACGACGTTCGGTACCCGGCAGCTCGACGTCGCGGAACTGGCGGACCAGCTGGACCGTGTGCTGACCGCGATGACGGCCGATCCGGCACAACGCCTGTCGGCGTTGCCGGTGCTCGGTGCGCCGGCTGAGGACCGGCTGGCGGAACTCGGCAACTGGGCGACGCTGGCCGCCGAAGCGGCCCCGCCGCTGTCCATCCCGGCGCTGTTCGCCGAACAGGTGGCCCGCGTGCCGGAGGCGGTGGCGCTCAGTGGCGACGGTCGGCCGCTCACCTACCGCGAGCTGGACCGCGCGTCGAACCGGGTGGCGCAACTGCTCGCCGACCGCGGTACGGGCCCGGGGCGCCGCGTCGCGGTGATGCTGCCGCGGTCGTCCGAGGCCATCGTGACGATCCTGGGCGTGCTCAAGTCCGGCGCGGCCTACCTGCCGATCGACCCGGCACTGCCGGACTCGCGAATCGCCTTCATGCTGGTCGACTCCGCACCGTTCGCGGCTGTCACCACGGCGGCCCTGGCCGACCGCTTCGACGGTTTCGACGGCGTCGTCATCGATGTGCGGGAGCCGTTCGACGGGCCCGACGACTGGCCCGCCGCGGCCGGGCCGGAGCCCGACGACATCGCCTACGTCATCTACACCTCGGGCACGACCGGGACACCGAAAGGTGTTGCGATTGCCCATCAGAACCTGACGCAGCTGATCGCCGCGCAGGATGCCGGCCTGCCGTCCGAGCAGGCGTGGTCGCACTGGCATTCGTACGCCTTCGATTTCTCGGTGTGGGAGATCTTCTCCGCGCTGCTGCGCGGTGGCCGCCTGGTGGTGGTACCCGAGTCGGTGTCCGCCGATCCCGCCGAGTTCCATGACTTCCTGATCGCCGAAGAAGTCACCGTTCTCACGCAAACCCCTTCTGCCATCGGCATGTTGGACATGGCGGGCCTGGAGTCGTGCGCGCTGGTGATGGGCGGCGAGGCGTGCCCGGCCGAGGTGGTCGAGCAATGGGCACCGGGCCGCACGATGGTCAACGGCTACGGCCCGACCGAGACGACGATCTATGCGGCGATCAGTGCACCGCTGGCGGCAGGTGGCGGCGCGGCACCCATCGGTGCGCCGCCGAGTGGCACGGCACTGTTCGTGCTGGACGGCTGGATGCGGCCGGTGCAGCCCGGCGTCGTCGGCGAACTGTATGTCGCCGGTGCCGGTGTGGGCGTCGGCTATCTGCACCGGACCGCATTGACCGGATCACGTTTCGTGCCATGCCCGTTCGGCAAGCCGGGCGAGCGGATGTACCGCACCGGAGACCTGGTGTACTGGGGCGACGACGGCCAGCTGCGGTACGTGGGACGCGCCGACGCTCAGGTCAAGGTCCGCGGCTACCGCATCGAATTGGGCGAAGTCCAAACAGCTTTGGCCGCACTCGACGGCGTCGTGCAGGCAGCGGTGATCGTCCGGGAGGACCGCCCCGGCGACAAGCGCCTCGTCGGCTACGTCACCGGCGCCGTCGACCCGGTCGAGGTGCGGGCCGCCCTCGCCGAGCGCCTGTCGGCGTACCTCGTTCCCGCCGCGGTGGTGGCGCTGGCCGAACTGCCGCTCACCACGAGCGGCAAGCTCGATACCCGCGCCCTGCCAGCCCCGGAGTACACGGGCGACGACTACCGCGCGCCGGACAGCCCTGTCGAAGAGATCCTGGCCGCCATCTATGCGGAGACCCTCGGGCTGGAGCCGGCGGCCGTCAGCGTCGACGACTCGTTCTTCGAGCTGGGCGGCGACAGCATCCTCGCGATGCAGGTGGCGGCGCGCGCCCGCGCCGCCGGCCTGGCGTGCCGCCCGCGTGACGTGTTCGTCGAGCAGACGGTGGCGCGCCTGGCGCAGACGGTGACCGTGACCGACGATGTGGACGACGTCGTCGACGAGGGCATCGGACCGGTGCCGGCCACGCCCATCATCCGGTGGTTCTCGAGTCTGGACGCGCCGGCCGGTGCCGGCGAGTTCAACCAGACCCTCGTGTTGCAGGCGCCGCCCGGCGCCACCGGCGCCGACGCGGTGATGTTGTTGCAGGCCTTGATGAACCGGCACGCCATGCTGCGGCTGCGGGTCGGCGCCGACGGGGCCCTGTCGGTACCCGAAGCCGCATCCGTCGACGCCCGCGACTGCATCGTGGAGGTCGACGAGCTGTCAGAGGCCGCCGTGGCGGCGGCGCGGCGGCGGCTGGACCCGAGCGCCGCGGTGGTGGTCAGCGCCGTGTGGGTCGCCCCCAGCCGGCAGCTGGTCCTGATCATCCATCACCTCGCGGTTGACGGCGTGTCATGGCGAATTCTGTTGGAAGACCTGAACATTGCGTGGGCGCAGCATCGCGGCGGCCAGCCGGTGGAGCTGACGACGACGGGCACCTCGTTCCAGCGGTGGGCCACGCTGCTCACCGAGTACGCGCACGATCCACAGGTGCGGGCGCAGGCGGCGGCCTGGCAACAGGTGGCGGCGGTACCGGCGGCGCTGCCGGCCGCGGACCCCGCCGTGGACACCTACGTCACCGCGGGCCGGCTGTCCGCGACGCTCGACGCCGAGCACACCCGGGCACTCCTCGGCGAGGTACCGGCGGCATTTCACGCCGGCGTGCAGGACATCCTGCTCATCGGGTTCGCCCTTGCGGTCACGGAATTCCTGGGCACCGGCGGCACTCCCGTCGGTATCGACGTCGAGAGCCACGGGCGCGACGAAGACATCGCCGACGGCGTGGATCTCTCGCGCACCGTCGGCTGGTTCACCGCCAAATACCCGGTGTCACTGGCGCTGGGGGAGCTGTCCTGGTCGCAGATCGCCTCGGGCGATGAGGCGCTCGGCGCCGCCGTCAAGGCGGCCAAGGAACAGTTGCGCGCGCAGCCCGCGGGCCTGACCTACGGCCTGCTGCGGTACCTGAACGACGATGTCGATCTCGACGGCGCGGAGCCGAGCCTCGGGTTCAACTATCTCGGCCGCCTGGGCTTTCCGCAGATCGCCGGCGTCGAGGAGCTGTGGCGGCTGGGCCGCGAAGAGCTGTCCCCGGCCGGCGCCGCAGCCCCGCTACCGCTGTTCCACACCGTGGAACTCAACGCCGGCACCGTCGACACCGACGCCGGACCGCAACTGCAGGCCGACTGGACCTGGGCGACCTCGGTTCTCGACGACGCCCAGCTGAACCGGTTGAGCCGGTTGTGGTTCGAGGCGCTGGCCGGCATCTGCGCACACGTCCGGGCGGGTGGCGGCGGATTGACGCCGTCGGACATCGCGCCGGCGCACCTGGGGCAGCAGCAGATCGACCAGCTGCAGCAGCAATACCGGGTCGCCGACATCCTGCCGCTGACGCCGTTGCAGCAGGGTCTGCTGTTCCACAGCAGCACCGCGCACGAGCGGGCCGACGTCGCGGCCGAGATGTACTCGGTGCAGCTGGACTTCACACTGACCGGCGCGCTGGACCCGCAGCGGCTCCGCGACGCCGTGCAACGCACCGTCAACCGGCATCCCCACCTGGCGGCCACCTTCTGCCAGCAGTTCGACGATCCGGTGCAGGTGATCCTGGCCGAGCCCGAAATCGCCTGGCGATTCGTCGATTTCGGCGCGACGGGCGTGCTCGACGAAGACGAGATTCAGCGGCTGTGCGCCGCCGAACGTATCGCGGTCGGCGACCTCGCCGGTGAGCCGCCGTTCCGGGCGCTGCTGATCCGCATCGCTCCGGACCGGCACCGGTTCGTGCTGACCAATCACCACATCGTGCTGGACGGCTGGTCGCTGCCGATCCTGTTGCGGGAAATCTTCGCCGGTTACGCCGGGCACCGGTTGCCGCCCGCGGCGTCGTACCGGAAGTTCATCACCTGGCTCGCCGACCGCGATCTCGATGCGGCGCGCGCGGCGTGGGGTGCGGTGCTCGCGGGCTTCGAGACACCGACGCTGGTGGGCCCGCAGGACCGGCTTCAGGACCGCCTGGGTCGCGGCCAGCGCGGCTTTGCGTCGTTCCAGGTTCCGGCGGAGACCACGCGCGCCCTCGGCGAGCTGGCGCGCTCCTGCCAGACCACCGTCAGCACCGTGCTGCAAGGTGCGTGGGCCGTGCTGCTGACGTCCTTGACCGGCAAGCACGACGTGGCGTTCGGAACCGCGCGGTCGCGGCTCGGCCAGCTCGATGTGGGCGACACCGAATCGATGGTGGGCCTGCTGATCAACACTGTGCCGGTGCGCGCCAACCTAACCGCGGGCACCACCGTCACCGGCCTGCTCGACCAGCTGCAGACCGCGCACAACGACACCCTCGACCACCAGCACCTGGCGCTGGGCGAGATTCACCGCGTCGCCGGCCACGACCAGCTGTTCGACACGCTGTTCGTGTACGAGAACTACCCGGTCGAGGCCGGCATGTCTGTCGGGGTCGACGACCTCGCCATCGCCGAGTTCGCGAACCGCGAGTTCAACCACTACCCGCTGACCGTCGAGGCGTTCCCGGGCGATGAACTCGGGCTGCACATCGAATACGACACCGAGGTGTTCAGCGCCGCCGGTATCGATGCGCTGATCGGCAGGCTCAGCCGGCTGCTGGTGGCGATGACCGCGGACCCGGCGCGAAAGCTGTTGTCCATCAACCTCCTCGACGCGGCCGAGCAGGACGAGTTGCGGCGCTGGTCGGGTGCCGGCGTACGGGCACCGATCGGCCTCGGGCCCGAGCTCCTGGCCGCGGCCGTCGCGGCCGATCCGGATGCAGTCGCCGTCATCGACGGCGCCCACAGTCTGACGTATCGCGAGCTCGACGAAGCCTCGAATCGATTGGCGCGCCTGCTGATCGCGGGCGGCGTCGGTCCCGAACGCGCCGTGGGTGTCGCGATGGACCGGTGCGCCGAACTGGTGGTGGCATGGTGGGCGGTGCTCAAGGCCGGCGGCGTGTACGTGCCGGTGGACCGCACCCATCCCGTCGAACGCATTGCCACGGTGCTGGATTCGGTTGCCGCCACGTGCGTACTCACCCGGGACACCGACCAGATCGGTGGCGCGGGATCACGTCCGGTACTCCGGGCGGATACCGACTTGTCGGACCACAGCGCCGAACCGGTCACCGACGCCGAGCGCTCGGCGCCGCTGACGGTCGACAACACCGCCTACGTCATCTTCACGTCGGGCTCGACGGGCGAGCCCAAGGGCGTCGCGGTCAGCCATGCCGGTCTGCTGGGTGCCGCTGCGGCACAACACGACTCGTACCGCCTGACGGCCGACGCGCGCGTGCTGATGGTCGCCGCCCCGACCTTCGACGCGTCGCTGTTCGAGATGCTGATGGCGACCGGCGCGGCCGCCGCGTTGGTGGTGGCGCCGCGGGACGTGTACGCCGGTGAGGCGCTCGTCGACCTGATGCAACAACACCGGGTCAGCGCGACGCTGCTGACCCCGACGGTGGTGGCATCGCTGGATCGGGCGCGGCTCGACGGACTGACCACACTGATCACCGGCGGTGAGGCCTGCCCCGAAGAACTGGTGCAGGCGTGGGCACCCGGGCGCCGCATGTTCAACGCGTACGGACCCAGCGAATCCACCATCTGGGCCACCGGCACGCCGCTGACGCCGGGGCGGCCGGTGAACATCGGGACGCCCATCGCGGGTACCCGGACCCTGGTGCTCGACGCGCAGCTCAACCCCGTACCGCCGGGCGTGACGGGTGAGCTGTACCTGGCCGGCCCCGCCGTCGCGCTCGGCTATGTGGGCCGTCCGACGCTGACCGCCGAGCGGTTCGTCGCCAATCCGCATGGCCGTCAAGATGATTCCGGCAGCCGGATGTACCGGACCGGCGACCTGGCGCGCTGGAACGCCGACGGCACGCTGGACTACCTGGGCCGGGCCGACACCCAGATCAAGCTGCGCGGCCAGCGCATCGAACTCGGTGAGATCGAGAGCGCGCTGCTGGCCTGCCCGCAGGTCAGCCAGGCGGCCGCCACCGTGCACCACGGCACCGGCGGCGCCCAACTCGTCGGCTACATCACGTTCGAACATGCCACCGACGGCACCCGCGACACCGAACACGACGCGGAGATCGTCGGGGAGTGGCAGGACATCTACGACGAGCTTTACGCCGCCGACGACGCGGAAGGTGAAGCGCCCGAGTTCGGTTCGGACTTCCGGGGCTGGAACAGCAGCTACACCGGCGAGCCGATTCCGCTGGCCGAGATGGAGCAGTGGCGGGCCGCCACGATCGACCGGATCATGGAGCTGCGGCCGCGGCGCGTCCTCGAGATCGGTGCCGGTTCCGGCCTGATCCTGTCCCAGATCGCACCGCACTGCGAGCAGTACGTCGCGACCGACGTGTCATCGGCGGCGGTGGACAAGCTGGCGCGGTCGTTGCGCGAGTTGGACATTCCGTGGCGTGACCGCGTCGAGTTCATGGCACGACCGGCGCACGTCACCGATGGGCTGCCCCGCGGCCATTTCGACACCATCATCGTGAACTCGGTGGTCCAGTACTTCCCCAATGCGGCATACCTGACCGAGGTCATCGACAAGGCCGTCGAGCTGCTGGCGCCCGGCGGCACCCTGTTCCTCGGCGACATCCGTAATCACAGTCTGCAGCACACTTTCCAGACCGCCATCGTGCTGGCCCGCAGCGAGAACGCCGGCACCGATGCCGCCGTGCTCCGGCAGCGTGTCGAGCATGCCGTGCTCGGTGAGGCCGAGCTGCTCCTGGCGCCCGAGTACTTCACGACCTGGGCCGCGCGGCGGGAATCCGCTGTCGGACTGGCCATTCGGATCAAGCGCGGTACCGCGGACAACGAACTCAACCGCTACCGGTACGACGTCACCATCCACAAGGCGCCCGCGTCCGGCCGGTCGGTGGCCGACATCCCGACCTGGACGTGGGACGACTGCGCCGACCTGGCCGGCCTGCAGCACCGGCTGGCCGACCTGCGGCCCGAGGCCATCCGCATCACCGACATCCCCCGCGCGGGCGTGCGCATCGACGTCCGGCTGGAACAGGAGCTCGCTGGGATCCCCGCGGACACCGAAATCCCCGAGGCCACAACGGAAGAACTGCACCGCGTCGGCGAACAGGCGGGATATCAGGTCGCCGTCACCTGGGGTGCCGCACCGGGCAGCGTCGACGCCGTCTTCGTCAGTCCGGGTGACAGCCCGCTGACCGACCTGTACCGGCCGCTCGCGCACACCGGCGTGCACGCCAACGAACCGCACAGCAGCACGAAGATCGGCGCCGTCCGGAACCGCCTGAGCGCGTGGCTGCCCGATTACATGGTGCCGCAGCACATCGTGGTGCTCGACGAGATGCCGTTGACCACATCGGGCAAGCTCGACCGCAAGGCGCTGCCGGCGCCCGAGTACACCGACACCGACGGCTACCGGGCCCCGGCCGGTGTGGTGGAAGAGATCCTCGCGGACATCTACGCCCAGGTGCTGGGTGTGCAGCGCGTCGGGGTGGACGATTCGTTCTTCGACCTGGGCGGCGACTCGCTGTCCGCGATGCGGCTGATCGGCGCGGTCAATTCGAGCCTGGCCGTGGACCTTTCGGTGCGCGCCCTGTTCGAGGCACCCACCGTGGCGCAGCTGGCCCCGCGCATCGGTGGCGACGCCACGCGCCTGGCTCCGCTGGAAGCCGGCGACCGGCCCGAGGTACTTCCGCTGTCGTTCGCGCAGAACCGCTTGTGGTTCTTCGACCAGTTGCAGGGACCGTCGGCCATCTACAACCTGGCCGTGGCGCTGCGGCTGCGCGGCCGCCTCGACACCGACGCACTCGGCCGCGCGTTGGCCGACGTGGTGGCCCGCCATGAAAGCCTGCGGACGTTGTTCGTGGCGCCGGAGGGCGCACCCCAGCAGGTGATCATCCCCGCGGACCAGGCCGACATCGGGTGGGAGACCATCGACGCCGGCGGCTGGCCGGCACATCGGGTCGACGACGCGGTGGGCGCGGCAGCCCGGCACACCTTCGACCTGTCGGCGCAGATCCCGTTCCACGCCAAGCTCTTCCGCATCACCGACGACAATCACATCCTGGTCGTCGTGGTGCACCACATCGCGGCCGACGGCTCGTCGGTCACGCCGCTGGTGCGCGATCTCGGACTGGCCTATGCCAGCCGGTGCGCGGGACGGTCTCCCGACTGGTCGCCGCTGCCGGTGCAGTACGTCGACTACACGCTGTGGCAGCGTGCACAATTCGGCGAACTCGACGATGCCGACGGTCCCATCGCCGCCCAGCTCGACTTCTGGCAGGACACCCTGGCCGGCCTGCCGGAGCGTCTCGACCTGCCCACCGACCGCCCCTATCCGCCGACGGCCGACCACCACGGCGCCCGGGTCACCGTGCAGTGGCCGGTAGCGCTGCAGCAGCAGATCCGCCGCGTCGCCCGGGAGCACAACGCGACCAGCTTCATGGTGATCCAGGCGGCCTTCGCGGCACTGCTGGCACGCATCAGCTCGACTTCCGATGTGGCGGTGGGCTTTCCGATCGCGGGCCGGCGTGACGCCGCACTCGATGATCTGGTCGGCTTCTTCGTCAACACCCTGGTGCTGCGCGTCGACCTGGGCGAGTTCCCGGGCGGCGACCCCACGTTCGTCGACCTCCTCGCGCAGGTCCGCCGACGGAGCCTGGCGGCGTACGAGCACCAGGACGTGCCGTTCGAGATGCTCGTCGAGCGGCTGAATCCCACCCGCAGCCTCACCCATCACCCGGTGGTCCAGGTGCTGCTGGGCTGGCAGAACTTCTCCTGGCAGGCCGGCGATGCGGCCGGGCTGGCCCTCGGCGACCTGCAGGTGACGCCGCTGACGGTCGATACCCAGACCGCCCGGATGGATCTGGCGTTCTCCCTGGGCGAGCGCTGGGACGGTGACGGCGAACCCGACGGGCTCGACGTGATGGTGGAGTTCCGCACGGACATCTTCGACGCGGAGAGCATCCAGGCGCTGGTCGGCCGATTCGAGCGAATGGTGTCGGCGTTCAGCGCCGATCCGGAGCAGCGGCTGTCGTCGGTGAACCTCCTCGACGACGTCGAGCAGGCCCGGCTGGACCGCTGGGGCAACCGCGCCGTGCTGGGTCAGCCGGCAGTGGTGACGACGGTGCCCGAGGTGTTCGCCGCCCAGGCCGCCCGCACCCCCGATGCGGTCGCGGTGGTGTGTGGCGACCGGTCCCTGACCTACCGGGAACTCGACGCGGCGTCGAACCGGCTGGCGAACCTGCTGACCGCGCAGGGCGCCGGGCCGGGACAGATTGTCGCCCTGCTGTTCCCGCGCTCGGCCGAAGCGATCGTGGCGATCCTCGCGGTGCAGAAGTCCGGCGCGGCATACCTGCCGTTCGACCCGGCGCTGCCGGCATCGCGCATCGAGTTCATGCTCGGTGATGCCGCACCGATCGCGGTTGTCACCACCGCCGAGCTCGCCGACCGATTCGACGGATTCGGCGTCACGGTGATCGACGTGGCCGATCCGCGGGTGGCGACGCAGCGCAGCACCCCGCCGCAGGGCCCCGCGCCCGACGACGTGGCTCACCTGATCTACACCTCGGGCACCACCGGGACGCCCAAAGGCGTTGCGGTCACGCAATACAACGTCGTCCAGTTGTTCCAGGGCCTGGAGATCGGCATCGAGTTGTCGCCGGCAGCCGGGGCGAGCGAAGCGACGGGAAATGCACAGGTGTGGACGCAGTTCCACTCCTACGCGTTCGACTTCTCGGTGTGGGAGATCTGGGGCGCGCTGCTGCACGGCGGGCGGCTCGTGGTGGTCCCCGACGCGGTGGCCCGCTCCGCCGATGACTTCCACGACCTGCTGGTGCGCGAGCGCGTCACCGTCCTCACCCAAACCCCTTCCGCGGCAGCGGTGTTGTCCACCGATGGGCTGGACGCGGCCGACCTGGTCATCGGCGCCGAGGCCTGCCCGCCCGAGATGGTCGACCGCTGGGCACCCGGCCGGACCATGGTCAACGTCTACGGTCCGACCGAGACGACCATGTGGCTGTGCAAGAGCCTGCCGCTGACCGCGGGCTCCGGGGCGCCGCCGATCGGCTCGCCCACGGCGGGCGCGGCATTCTTCGTCCTCGACGAGTCGTTGCGCCCCGTGCCGCCGGGCGTCGTCGGTGAGCTGTACCTCGCGGGCCGCGGCGTCGGCATCGGCTACTGGCGCCGGTCCGGCCTGACGGCAACGCGTTTCATGGCCTGCCCGTTCGGCGAACCGGGCACGCGCATGTACCGCACCGGCGACCTGGTGTCGTGGCGCCCCGACGGGCAGCTCGACTACTTCGGGCGCGCCGACGAGCAGGTCAAGGTGCGCGGCTACCGCATCGAATTGGGTGATGTCCGTTCGGCGTTGGCCGAGCTGCCGGGTGTCGAACACGCGGCCGTGATCGCGCGCGAGGACCGTCCCGGCGACAAGCGCCTGGTCGGCTACATCGTCGGCCCGGCGGACCCGGCCGAGGCGCGCACCGCACTGGCGCACCGGTTGCCGGGCTACATGGTCCCGGCCGCCGTCATCGCGGTGCCGGCACTTCCGGTCACCGTCAACGGCAAGCTGGACACGCGGGCACTGCCGGCGCCGGACTACCAGGACGCCGCGCGGTACCGGGCGCCCTCGGGGCCGGTCGAGGAAACCCTGACAGCCATCTACGCCGAACTTCTCGGTGTCGAGCGGGTCGGCGTCGACGATTCGTTCTTCGACCTCGGCGGAGATTCGTTGTCCACCATGCGATTGATCGCCGGCATCAACGCGGCGCTCGATGTCGAGCTGCCGGTGCGCACGGTCTTCGAGGCACCCACCGTGGCTCAGCTCGCCGCGCGGATCGGCGACGGGGCGACGCGGCGCGCGCCGCTGGTGGCTGTCGAGCGACCCGACACCATCCCGCTGTCCTTCGCCCAGAACCGGTTGTGGTTCGTCGACCAATTGCAGGGTGCGTCAGCGCTTTACAACATGCCGGTGATGCTGCGGTTGCAGGGCCGGCTCGATGCCGACGCGTTGCGGGCAGCGCTGGCCGACGTGGTCGGCCGGCACGAGAGCCTGCGCACGGTGTTCACGGCGACCGGTGGCACGCCCCGGCAGGTGGTCGTGCCCGCCGACCAGATGGAACTCGGCTGGGACGTCGTCGATGCCGGCGCCTGGACCGATGAGCAGCGCACAGATGCGGTGCGTGCGGCCGCACAGTACGTGTTCGACCTGTCCACCGAAATCCCGGTGCGCGCCAGCCTGTTCCGCCTCGCCGACGATGAGCACCTGCTGGTGGCAGTCGTGCATCACATCGCCGCGGACGGCTGGTCGCTGCAGCCGCTCGTCACCGATCTCGGCACGGCGTACGTCAGCCGCTGTGCCGGGCAAGCGCCGGGCTGGGCGCCGTTGGCCGTGCAGTACGTCGACTACACCTTGTGGCAGCGTGCGCAACTCGGCGAACTCGACGCACCCGACAGCGAGGTCGCGGCCCAGCTGACCTACTGGACCGAGGCCTTGGCCGGCATCCCCGACCGGATCAACCTGCCGACCGACCGGCCGTACCCCGCGGTCGCCGATCTCCAGGGCGCGACCATCGACGTGGACTGGCCCGCCGAGTTGCAGCAGCAGATCGCGCGCGTGGCACGTGAGCACAACGCGACCAGCTTCATGGTGGTGCAAGCAGCGCTCGCCGTCATGCTGGCCAAGCTCAGCGCGAGTTCCGATGTCGCCATCGGCTTTCCGATCGCGGGGCGGCGCGATCCCGCCCTCGACGACCTCGTGGGCTTCTTCGTCAACACCCTGGTGCTGCGCGTCGACCTCACCGGAAACCCGACCGTCGAAGAGCTCTTGGCGCAGGTGCGCGCACGCAGCCTCGCGGCCTACGAACATCAGGACGTGCCCTTCGAGGTACTGGTCGAGCGCCTGAACCCGGCACGTTCCCTGTCGCACCACCCGCTGGTGCAGGTGCTGCTCGGCTGGCAGAACCTGCCCTGGCAGCACATCGATACCGCGGGTGGCCTGGCGCTGGGTGACCTCACGGTCACGCCGCTGCCGGTGGAAACCCAGGCCGCGCGCATGGACCTGGCGTTCTCGTTGTCCGAACGCTGGACTGCCACAGGAGAACCCGCGGGCATCGGCGGCATCGTCGAGTTCCGCACCGACGTTTTCGACGCGGCGAGCGTCGAAGCGCTGGTGCATCGGATGCAGGGTGTGTTGGCGGCCATGACAGCCGATCCCGCCCGAACGCTGTCCACGGTGGATCTGCTGACGCCCCAGGAGCGCGACCGGATCGCGGCCATCGGCCACCGGGACGTGTTGACGCGGCCATCGAGTCCGCCGTCGATCCCCGAGCTGTTCGCCACCCACGTCCGTGCCGTGCCCGATGCGGTCGCGATCACCGACGCGGGTGCCGAGCTGACCTACGCGGAGCTCGATGCGGCGTCGAACCGCGTTGCCCACCTGTTGGCCGACCGCGGCGTCGGTCCGGGTTCGGTTGTCGCGCTGCTGCTTTCCCGCTCGGCCGACGCCATTGTCGCGATGCTCGGTGTGCTCAAGGCCGGCGCGGCCTATCTGCCGATCGATGTCACGTGGCCGTCGGCGCGCATCGCGTTCGTCCTCGATGACGCGGCACCGGTGGCGGCGATCAGTACCGAGCCGGACCTGTTGTCGGGCTTCAGTGGAGCGGTGGTCTCGGTCGCCGACGCTGCCGGACAAGCTGATTCAGCGCTGCCGGTGCCGAATGCCGATGCGCCGGCCTACCTGATCTACACCTCCGGTACCACCGGAGTACCCAAGGGTGTCGGGCTCACGCACGCCAATGTGACGCAGCTGCTCGGGCCGGTCGACGCGGGCCTCCCGGCTGCCGGGGTCTGGAGCCACGCGCATTCGCTGGCGTTCGACGTCTCGGTGTGGGAGATCTTCGGGCCGCTGCTCCGTGGCGGCCGCGTCGTGGTGATCGGTGACGACGTGGCCCGGTCTTCGGCGGAGTTGCATCAGACTCTGGTGCGCGAAAGCGTCACGGTCTTGACCCAGACCCCGACGGCGGCAGCGGTGTTGTCGCCGGCCGGACTGGAAGATGCGGCCCTTGTCGCGGTGGGTGAGGCCTGCCCGCCCGAGGTGGTGCAGCGCTGGGCGACCGGCGGTCGCCTGATGGTCAACGCCTACGGGCCGACCGAGACCACGATGTGCGTCGCGATCAGCGCGCCGCTGACGGCTGAATCGGTATCGGAATCCGCTGTGGTGCCCATCGGTTCACCGGTGGGCGGCGCGGCGCTGTTCGTACTCGACGACTCGTTGCAGCCGGTGCCGCCCGGGGTCGTCGGCGAGCTGTATGTCGCCGGTGCCGGTGTGGGTGTCGGCTATCTGGGACGCGCCGGGCTGAGCGCATCGCGTTTCGTGGCATGCCCGTTCGGGGCGCCCGGAGAGCGGATGTACCGCACCGGCGACCTGGTGCGCTGGGGTGCCGACGGACAGTTGACGTACCTGGGCCGTGCCGACGAGCAGGTCAAGATTCGCGGCTACCGCATCGAACTCGGTGACGTGCAAAGCGCTTTGGCCGCCGTCGACGGAGTGCAGCAGGCCGTCGTGATCGCCCGTGAGGACCGGCCGGGTGACAGGCGCCTGGTCGGCTACGTGACCGGCGCGGTCGACCCGGCCGCGGCGCGGGCCGAACTGGCGCACCGGCTTCCGGGCTACATGGTGCCGGCCGCGATCATGACGCTGGACCGCTTGCCGCTGACCGCCAACGGCAAGCTGGATACCCGGGCCCTGCCCGCGCCCGACTACGTGGCAGGCGACTACCGGGCACCGGCCACCGCGGTCGAGGAAATCCTGGCCGGCATCTTCGCGAATCTGTTGGGACACAGCCGTGTCGGTGTGGACGATTCGTTCTTCGATCTCGGTGGCGACAGCATCGCCGCCATGCGCCTGACCGCCGCGATCAACGCCGCACTGGACACGGACCTGGCGGTGCGCACCGTGTTCGAGGCGCCGACGATCGCCGAGTTGGCGCCGCGGATCGGGACGGCCGCGCCGCGGCGCGAGCCGCTGGTACCCGGGGAACGGCCGGACGTCATCCCGCTGTCCTTTGCCCAGAATCGCCTGTGGTTCCTGGAACAACTGCAGGGCCCGTCCGCGACCTACAACCTCGCCACGGTGCTGCGTCTCACCGGAGAGCTCGACGCCGGCGCGCTGCACGCCGCGCTCGTCGATGTCGTGGCCCGGCACGAGGCGCTGCGGACCGTGTTCGTCGCCCCGGACGGCGTGCCGCAGCAGGTGGTGCTGCCCGCCTCCCGGGCCGACATCGGTTGGGAGAGCACCGATGCGACCGGCTGGTCCAGGGACCGGCTGGACGCTGCCGTAGCCGACGCGGCCCGGTACGCCTTCGACATCGCCACCGAGATTCCGTTGCGGGCCAGCCTGTTCCGGGTTGCCGACGACGACCACATCCTGGTCGCCGCCGTGCATCACATCGCGGCCGACGGCTGGTCGATCACGCCGCTGGCGCGCGATCTGGGCGTCGCCTACGCGAGTCGGTGCGCCGGACTGACACCGCAGTGGTCCGAGCTGCCGGTGCAGTACGTCGACTACACGCTGTGGCAGCGTGCGCAATTCGGGGATCTGCACGACAGTGACAGCCCGATCGCGGCGCAGCTCGACTACTGGCAGGACGCGTTGGCGGGGCTGCCCGAGCGCCTGCAACTGCCGACCGACCGGCCGTACCCGCTCGTGGCGGATCAGCACGGCGCGACCGTCGCCATCGACTGGCCGGCCGCGCTGCAGCAGCAGATCGCGCAGGTGGCGCGTGACCACAACGCCACCGGATTCATGGTGGTGCAGGCGGCTCTGGCCCTGCTGCTGTCGGCCGTCAGCGCGAGTCCCGATGTCGCCGTGGGTTTCCCGATCGCCGGCCGCACCGACCCGGCGCTCGACGACCTCGTCGGCTTCTTCGTCAACACCCTGGTGCTGCGTGTCGACCTGTCCGGCGACCCGACGTTCGCCGACCTGCTGGCGCAGGTGCAGCAGCGCAGCCTCGCGGCCTACGAGAACCAGGACGTGCCGTTCGAGGTACTCGTCGAGCGGCTGAACCCGACGCGGAACCTGACGCATCATCCGCTGGTGCAGGTGCTCCTGGCGTGGCAGAACCTCCCAGGCCAGCAGGCGCACGGCGCCGGGTTGACGCTCGGTGACCTCGAGGTGACGCCGGTCCCGGTCGACACCCAGACCGCGCGCATGGACCTGACGTTCTCGCTCGGCGAGCGCTGGGCCGACGACGGCGCTCCCGCCGGCATCGCGGGAACCGTCGAATATCGCACCGACGTGTTCGACGCGCCGAGCATCGAGACACTGATCGAGCGGCTGCAGCGCGTATTGGCCTCCGTCAGTGCCGATCCCACGGCGCCGGTGTCCAAGGTCACGTTGCTCGACGACGCCGAGCACACGCGCCTCGACGAGCTCGCCAACCGTGCGGCGCTCCAGCGGCCCGCCCCTGACGTATCGATCCCGGAACTGTTCGCCGGCGTCGCCGCGCGCACGCCGGACGCGCACGCAGTCAGTTGCGCGGGCGACACCCTGACCTACCGCGAACTCGATCGGCGGGCCAACCAGTTCGCGCACCTGCTCGCGACGCACGGCGCCGGTCCGGGACAGACTGTGGCGCTGCTGCTGCCCCGGTCCGCGGAAGCCATCGTGGCGATCCTGGCGGTACTCAAGACCGGGGCGGCCTACCTGCCATTGGATCCGGCGCTGCCGGCGTCCCGCGTCGAATTCGTGCTCGCGGACGCGGCGCCGGTCGCGGTGATCACCACCGGCGACCTGGCAGACCGCGTCTCCGGCATCGACATCGCGGTGCTCGATGTGGACGAGCCGTCCGTGGCCGGCCGGCCCGACACCGCCCTGGCCGGACCCGCAGCAGACGACATCGCCTACCTGATCTACACCTCCGGCACCACCGGTGTCCCGAAAGGCGTTGCCGTCGCGCACCGTAACGTGACCCAGCTGATCGGCGCCCCGGACTCCGGGCTGCCGACCGCCGGTGTGTGGAGCCAGTGGCACTCGCTGGCGTTCGACGTCTCGGTGTGGGAAATCTTCGGTGCGCTGCTGAACGGCGGCCGCCTGGTCGTCGTGCCCGAGTCGGTGGCGCGGGCACCGGAGGACCTCCACGCGCTCGTGGTGGCCGAGCGGGTCACCGTACTGAGCCTGACTCCCTCTGCGGCAGGCGCACTTTCGACCGACGGCCTGGACGGCGTCACCCTGGTGGTCGCGGGCGAGGCGTGCCCCACCGATCTGGTCGACCGCTGGGCCGGCCGCGTCATGATCAACGCCTACGGACCCACCGAGGCGACCATCTATGCCGCGATCAGCGCACCGCTCACAGCCGGTGAGCCGACGGTGCCGATCGGCTCGCCGGTGCCGAACGGCGCAACGTTCGTGCTGGACAGTCACTTACGGCCGGTTCCGGTCGGTGTCGTCGGTGAGCTGTACCTCGCCGGCGGGGGAGTGGCGGCAGGGTATCTGCGCCGCGGCGGACTGACCGCCGCACGCTTCGTGGCGTGTCCGTTCGGCGCGCCCGGCGCCCGCATGTACCGCACCGGTGACCTGGTGCGGTGGCGGGCCGACGGCCAATTGGACTACCTGGGCCGGGCCGACGATCAGGTCAAGATCCGTGGCTACCGCATCGAACTGGGCGATATCCAGGCCGCGCTGGCGGACCTGGACGGTGTGGACCAGGCCGCGGTGATCGCCCGCGAAGATCGGCCGGGGGACAAGCGACTCGTCGGCTATCTCACCGGCTCGGCCGACCCGGAGACGGTTCGCGCCGCGCTGGCAGACCGGTTGCCGGCGTACATGATTCCGGCCGCGGTGGTTGTGGTGCCGGAACTGCCGCTGACCGCCAACGGCAAACTCGATGTCCGGGCGCTTCCGGCGCCCGAATATGCCGCGGGTGATTACCGAGCGCCCGCCAACGCCATCGAGGAAGTCCTCGCCGGCATCTACGCCGCGGTACTCGGTGTCGAGCGCGTCGGCGTCGACGACTCGTTCTTCGACCTCGGTGGCGACAGCATTTCGTCGATGCAGGTCGTGACCCGCGCGCGGGCGGCAGGCCTGATCTGCCGGACCAAGGACCTGTTCGTCGAGCAGACCGTCGCCCGGCTGGCCCGGGTGGTCGAGGTGAGCGAAAACCCCGACGGGGACGCCGATTCGGGTGTCGGCCCGCTGCCGGCCACCCCGATCATCGAATGGCTGCGCACCGTCGACGGCCCCACCGACCAGTTCAACCAGACCGTCGTGCTGCAGGCCCCGGCGCACGCCACCGACGCGGACGCGGCGATCCTGCTGCAGGCCTTGCTCGATCGCCACGCCACGCTGCGCCTGCGCGTCGAGGACGGTGAGTTGAGCACCGCTGAGCCCGGCGCCGTGGACGTCCGCGATTGCCTGCACACCGCCGACACCTGGACCGACGACGCGCTCGCCGCGGCGCGCGCGCAGCTGAACCCCGCTGCCGGGGCCATGCTGAGCGCGCTGTGGGTGGCCGACAGCCGGCAACTCGCGATCATCATCCACCACTTGGCGGTCGACGCCGTGTCGTGGCGAATCCTGTTGGAAGACCTGAACATCGCGTGGGTGCAGCACCGGGCCGGACAGCCCGTGGCATTGCCGGCGGGTGGTACCTCGTTCCGGCGGTGGGCGCAGGTGCTCGCCGAGCATGCCCAGACGACCGACGTCGCCGCTCACGCCGCGGCCTGGCAGCGCGTCACGCAGGCGCCGGCCGTATTGCCTGCCGTGCAGCCCGCGATCGACACCTTCGCCAGTGCGGGGCACCTCGCCGCCGAACTGGATGCCGAGACCACCGCGACGCTGCTGAGCGCCGTGCCGTCGGCGTTCCACGCCGGGATCAACGACATCCTGGTCATCGGATTCGCCTTGGCCCTGGCGGAATTCGCGGGTGAGCACGGCGGGACGATCGGCATCGATGTCGAGGGGCACGGGCGTCATGAAGACCTCGGCGCCGATATCGACCTGACCCGGACCGTCGGCTGGTTCACCACCAAGTCCCCGGTGTCGATCACCCTCGGGGACATCACCTGGGCACAGGTGATCGCCGGTGACACGGCGCTGGGCGCCGTCGTCAAGGACGCCAAGGAGCAACTCCGGGCACTGCCGGACCCGCTCAGCTACGGCTTGCTGCGGTACCTGAATCCCGTTGTGGACGGCAACGATCCGACCGTCGGCTTCAACTACCTCGGGCGACAGGGCGGTACCACCGAACTGTCCGAGGACCTCTGGCGCATCGGGGACCGGACCCCCTCCGCGGCCCTGGCGATCCCCATGCCGCTCATGCACACCCTGGAACTGGGGGCCGGCGCCGTCGAGACTCCCGACGGTCCACGGCTGCATGCCAATTGGACCTGGGCGCCATCGGCACTCGACGCGGAACAGGTGACGCGCCTGAGCCGGCTGTGGTTCGAAGCGCTGTCCGGCATCTGCGCCCACGTGTCGGACGGCGGTGGCGGCCTGACACCGTCCGACATCGCGCCGGCCCGCCTCAGCCAGCAGCAGCTCGATGAGCTGGAACGGCAGCGCGCAGTCGCCGACGTACTACCACTGACCCCGGTGCAGGAGGGCCTGCTCTTCCACGCCACCACCGCCCAGAGCGACGGTGACCTCTACGCCGGACAGCTCGACATCGGCGTCACCGGCCGGCTCGACGCCGACCGGCTGCACACCGCCGTGCGCGCCGCGGTCGCCCGGCATCCGCATCTGGTGGCGAGCTTCCACTCGAGGTTCGGCCAGCCGGTCCAGGTCATCCCGGCCGAGCCCGAAATCGGCTGGCAGTACCTGGAACTCGACAGCGACGCGCAGGTGACACAGCTCCGCGCAGCCGAGCGTGCCGCGGTGTGCGACCTCGGTGCCGGGCCGGTCTTCCGCGCCGCGCTGATCCGGGTCGCACCCGACCGGTACCGGTTCGTGCTGACAAACCACCACATCGTGCTCGACGGCTGGTCGATGCCGATCCTGCTGGCGGAGATCTTCGCGAACTACCACGGTCACCGGCTCCCGCCGGCCACGCCGTACCGCAACTACGTCAGCTGGCTGACCGATCGGGACCACGACGCGGCCACCGCCGCATGGGGCGAACTGCTCCGCGGCCTCGATACGCCCACCTTGGTCGGACCCGCCGGTCGCACGGAATCGGGGCCGCGCGGTGTCGAGACCGTCACGCTCCCGGCGGAAATCGCCACGGCGGCCGCCGAATTGGCACGCGCCCGGCACACCACCGTCAACACCGTGCTGCAGGCCGCGTACGCCCAGCTCCTGTGCTGGCTCACCGGCAGCCACGACGTCGTGTTCGGCACCACGGTCTCCGGCCGGCCCGCCGAGGTCGCCGGCGTCGAATCGATGGTGGGCCTGTTCATCAACACCGTGCCGGTGCGCGCCAACCTCACCGCGACCACCACGGCCGCCGCGCTGCTCGACCAACTGCAGGGTGGGTACAACGACACGTTGGAGCATCAGTACCTGGCGCTCAATGACATTCACCGCATCACCGGTCAGGACCAGCTGTTCGACACGCTGTTCGCGTTCGAGAACTACCCCGTCGACACCGCGGCCCTGTCCAGCGATGCCGAGCTGGCCGTCACCGATGTGGCGACCCACGAATCCACGCACTACCCGCTGACCGTGCAGGCGCAACCGGGCCGCGAGCTGACCATCCGCGTCGAGTACGACACGACGGTCTTCGGCACGGCCGACATCGCGGCGATGGTCGAGCGGCTGCAGACCGTGCTGGCGGCCATGGCCGCCGATCCGGACCGGCCGCTGTCGGCGATCGATGCCCTCGAGCCGGACGAGCGGGCCACGGTCGATCGGTGGAGCGGGCGCGCCGTCCTGACCGAACCCGTCGCCGGGCAGACGGTTCCGGAACTGTTCGCCGCGCAGGTGTCTCGCACCCCCGATGCGGTGGCCCTGACCTACCAGGACTCGGCCTGGACGTACCGGGACCTGAACGACACCGCGGACCGGTTGGCTCACGCGTTGGCGGCTCGCGGCGCGGGTCCGGGACAGACCGTGGCACTGATGTTCCCCCGCTCGGCCGACGCGGTCATCGCGGTCCTGGCGGTGCTCAAGACCGGCGCGGCCTACCTGCCGATCGACCCCGCACTACCCACGGAACGCGTCGAGTTCATGGTCGCCGACGCGGCGCCGGTGCTGCTGTTCACCACCCCGGAACTGGTCGCCGAGATGTCGGGACCGGGTGTCCCCGTGCTGGACGTGGACACCGTCGCGGAACAGCGCAACGGCACCGTCACAGCGGTTTCCGGACCGGGCCCCGACGACATCGCGCACATCATCTACACCTCCGGAACCACCGGGCAGCCCAAGGGCGTCGCCGTCACGCACCGCAACGTGACGCAGCTCTTCGCCGGGCTGGACCTCGGCTTCGACCTGGGTCCGGAACAGGTGTGGGCGCAGTTCCATTCGTACTCGTTCGACTTCTCGGTGTGGGAGATCTGGGCGGCCCTGCTGCACGGCGGGCGCCTCGTGGTGGTCTCCGACGCGGTGGTCCGGTCGCCGGATGAGTTCCACGCCTTGCTCGTTCGCGAGGGCGTCACCGTGCTGGCGCAGACACCGTCGGCGGTCAGTCTGCTGTCGCCGCAGGGTCTGGAGTCGATGGCCTTGCTGATCGGTGCCGAGGCCTGCCCGCCGGAACTGGTGGACCGGTGGGCGCCGGGGCGTGTGATGCTCAACGTCTACGGCCCGACCGAGACCACCATGTGGGTCTCCAAGAGCACGCGGCTGACCGCGGGGTCCGGTGCGCCGCCGATCGGTTCGCCGGTCCCGGGCGCCGCGCTGTTCGTGCTCGACGAGTGGCTGCGGCCGGTGCGGCCGGGCGCGATCGGCGAACTCTACGTGGCGGGCCGCGGCGTCGGGGTCGGCTACTGGGGCCGATCCGCCTTGACCGCAACACGTTTCATGGCGTGCCCGTTCGGCGCGCCCGGAACGCGCATGTACCGGACGGGCGACCTGGCGAGCTGGGGTCCCGACGGGCAGCTGCGCTACCTCGGCCGCGCCGACGAACAGGTCAAGATCCGCGGCCATCGCATCGAACTGGGTGAAGTGCGGTCTGCTCTGGCGGCGGTGGCCGGCGTCGAGCAGGCGGTGGTGGTCACCCGCGAGGACGAAGCCGGCGGCAAGCGTCTGGTCGGCTACGTCGTCGGGTCGGTGAATCCGGCCGAGGTGCGTGCCGCGCTGGCGCAGCGTCTGCCCGGCTATATGGTGCCGGCGGCCGTTCTCGGCCTGGCCGAACTTCCCGTCACGGTCAACGGCAAGCTCGACACCCGCGCGCTGCCGGAACCGGAATACGTTGCGGGCGTGTACCGCGCGCCGGGCAGCCTCACCGAGGAGATCCTGGCCGGCGTCTACGCGCAGGTGCTCGGCATCGAACGGGTGGGTGTTGACGATTCGTTCTTCGACCTCGGTGGCGATTCGCTGTCGACGATGCGGCTGGTCGCGGCCATCAACTCCGCACTGGACGTCGACCTCCCGGTCCGCACGGTCTTCGAGGCACCCACCGTCGCACAGCTGGCGCCGCGAATCGTCGCCGGCGAGCGTGGCCTGCAGCCGCTGACCGTGGCGGCGCGGCCCGACGTGGTGCCGCTGTCGTTCGCGCAGAACCGGTTGTGGCTCGTCGACCAGGTGCAGGGGCCTTCGCCGGTCTACAACATGGCGACGGCCCTGCGGATCGAAGGCGCACTGAACGTCGAGGCCCTCGGCGCGGCGCTGACCGATGTCGTCGGCCGGCACGAGAGCCTGCGCACGCTGCTCACCGCACCCGACGGCACGCCCCAGCAGGTCGTGATTCCCGCGGCGCGTGCCGATTTCGGCTGGAACGTCGTCGACGCCACGCAGTGGTCGGCGAGCCGGCTGCACGACGCTCTCGAGGCCACCGCGCGGAGCACCTTCGACCTGGCCGTCGATATCCCGTTGCGGGCGAAACTCTTCCGCGTCGCGGACGACGAACACGTGCTGGTGGCCGTGGTGCATCACATCGCCGCCGACGGTTGGTCGCTGCGGCCGCTGGTCGCGGATCTGGGACTGGCCTACGCCAGCCGGTGCGCCGGGCAGGCGCCCGACTGGGCACCGCTGCCGGTGCAGTACATCGACTACACCCTCTGGCAACGCGCACAATTCGGCCGCCTCGACGACCGTGGCAGCCGGGTGGCGGCGCAGCTGGCGTACTGGGAGGACGCGCTCGCCGGCCTGCCCGAGCGCGTACAGCTGCCGACTGACCGGCCTTACCCGTTGGTCGCCGACATGGCCGGCGCGACGGTCGCCGTGCAGTGGCCCGCCGAGTTGCAGGAACAGGTCGCCCGGCTGGCCCGCGAGCACAATGCCACGACCTTCATGGTCGTGCAGGCCGCCTTGCTGGCGCTGCTCGCCAAGGTCAGCGCGAATGCCGATGTCGCCGTGGGCTTCCCGATCGCCGGACGACGCGATCCCGCACTCGATGACCTGGTCGGTTTCTTCGTCAACACTCTCGTGCTACGCGCCGACCTGACCGGCGACCCGACATTCGCCGACCTGCTGAACCAGGTCCGCAGCCGCAGCCTGGAGGCCTTCGAGCACCAGGACGTGCCGTTCGAGCTGTTGGTGGAGCGGCTGAATCCGGCGCGCAGCCTCACCCACCATCCGCTGGTGCAGGTCATGCTGTCGTGGCAGAACTTCACCGGCCTGACCGACCCCGCCGCCGGTTCCGGGTTGAAGGGCTTGGACGTCACGTCGATCCCGCTGGGCACCCAGTCCGCCCGCATGGACCTGACCTTCTCGCTTTCCGAACGCTGGACTGCGACAGGTGCACCCGCCGGCATCGGCGGCGAGGTGGAGTTCCGCACCGACGTGTTCGACGCGGAAACCGTTGCCGCGCTGGTCAACCGGATGGAATTGCTGCTGGCGGCGATGACCGCTGAGCCGCAGCGGGCGCTGTCGTCGGTGAGTCTGGTCGACGCCGCCGAACAGGTCCGCCTCGACGAGCTCGGGCACCGTGCGGTGCTCACCGCGCCGGCCGGGGCAGCCGGCTCCATCCCGGAGTTGTTCGCCGCGCAGGTGGCCCGCACTCCGGACGCGGGTGCGCTCACCTGGCAGGGCCGGACCCTGACCTACGCGGAACTGGACGCGGCGGCAAATCGGTTGGCACACGCACTGATCGGTCTCGGTGCCGGTCCGGGGCAGACGGTGGCACTGCTGTTCCACCGGTCTGCCGACGCGATCGTCTCGATCCTCGCGGTGCTCAAGACGGGGGCGGCGTACCTGCCGATCGATCCCGCCCTGCCGTCGGCGCGCATCGAGTTCATGCTCGGCGACGCCGCACCGGTCGCCGCCGTCACCACCGGCGATCTGGTCGAGCGCTTGGCCGGATTCGACCGGCCCGTCCTGGACGTCGCCGACGCGGATATCGAAAACCAGCCCGCCACAACGCCTCCGGCACCCAGCCTGGGTGACATCGCGTACCTGATCTACACCTCCGGCACCACCGGCGTGCCCAAAGGTGTTGCCATCACGCACCGCAACGTCGTGGGTCTGCTCGGTGAGCTGAAAGACCAGCTGCCGACGGCACGCGTGTGGAGCCAGTGGCATTCACTGGCCTTCGACGTCTCGGTGTGGGAGATCTTCGGTGCGCTGCTGCACGGTGGACGCCTCGTCGTGGTGTCCGAGACGGTGGCTCGCTCGCCGGAGGAACTGCACGAGCTGCTGGCTGCCGAGGGTGTCACGATGCTGACCCAAACTCCCTCCGCCGCAATGATGTTGTCGCCGGCGGGGCTGGAGTCGACGTCGCTGGTGGTCGCGGGCGAAGCCTGCCCGCCCGAGCTCGTCGATCGCTGGGCGACCGACAGTGCCCGAGCGGGCCGCGTCATGCTCAACGCCTACGGCCCGACCGAGGCCACCATCTACGCCGCGGTGAGCGCGCCGCTCACCGCGGGTTCGCCCGTCGCACCGATCGGCACGCCGGTGTCGGGTGCGGCGGCCTTCGTCCTGGACGAGCGGTTGCGCCCCGTGCCGGTCGGCGTGGTCGGTGAGTTGTACGTCGCCGGCTCGGGCGTCGCGGCCGGATACGTGCAGCGCGGCGGATTGACCGCGTCGCGCTTCGTGGCGTGCCCGTTCGGCGCGCCGGGACAACGCATGTACCGCACCGGTGACCTCGTGCGGTGGGGCGCCGATGGCCAGCTGCAGTACCTGGGGCGGGCCGACGAGCAGGTCAAGATTCGTGGCTACCGCATCGAACTGGGTGACGTGCAAACGGCTTTGGCCGGTCTCGACGGCGTCCGCCAGGCCGCGGTGATCGTGCGCGAGGACCGCCCGGGCGACAAGCGCCTCGTCGGCTACATCACCGGCACCGCCGACCCGGCCGAGGCGCGGGCCGCGGTGGCCAAACACCTTCCGGCGTACATGGTTCCGGCCGCGGTGGTCGCGATGGCGACGCTGCCGCTGACCCCCAACGGCAAGCTGGACCGGCGCGCGCTCCCGGCACCGACGTACGGCAACGCCGACCAGTACCGGGCGCCGCGAACGCCGGTCGAGGAGACGCTCGCCGCGGTCTACGCCGACGTCCTCGGCGTCGAGCGCGTCGGCGTGGACGATTCGTTCTTCGAGCTGGGCGGCGACAGCATCATGTCGATGCAGGTGGTGGCCCGGGCCCGGGCGGCCGGTCTGAGCTGCCGGCCGCGCGACGTCTTCGTCGAGCAGACGGTGGCGCGCCTGGCCCTCGTGGTCGAAACCGTCGGCGACACCGCCGATGTCGCCGACGCGGGTGTCGGCCCGGTGGTCGCGACACCGATCATGCGATGGCTGGCAGGTGTCGACGGTCCGACGGACCACTTCAACCAGACCATGGTGGTGCAGGCTCCGGCAGGCGCCACCGAGGCCGACGTCGCAATGCTGTTGCAGGCCCTGCTGGATCGGCACGCCATGCTGCGACTGCGGGCCGGCACCGACTGGTCGCTGCACGTGCCCGACGCGGGCACTGTCGATGCTCGGGAGTGCCTGCACACGGTCGACGAGCTGACGGAAGACGCGGTCTCCGCGGCACGGTCGCGGCTGAATCCGGCGGCCGGTGTGATGCTCAGCGCGCTGTGGGTGGCGCCGGCGCGTCAGCTCGTGCTGATCATCCACCACCTCGCCGTGGACGGCGTGTCGTGGCGAATCCTGCTGGAGGACTTGAACGTCGCGTGGCTGCAGTCCCGCGCGGGGCAGCCGGTCGAGCTTCCGGCGAGTGGCACGTCGTTCCAGCGCTGGGCGCAGGTCCTCGTCGAACACGCGGCGGCGCCCGAGGTGGTTGCGCAGGCCGAGGCGTGGCGGGAGGCGGCGGCGACGCCCGCACTGTTGCCCGCCGTGCAGCCGGAGCGGGACACCTTCGCCACGGCCGGGCAGCTGTCGGTCACGCTGGACGACGTCGACACCGTCCAGACGCTTTTGCGCGAGGCCCCGGCGGCGTTCCATGCCGGCATCAACGACGTCCTGCTGATCGGGTTCGCCCTGGCGATGGCCGAATTCGCCGGTAGCGGCCGCACCATCGGTATCGACGTGGAAGGCCATGGCCGGCACGACGAGATCACCGATAACGTCGATCTGTCGCGCACCGTCGGCTGGTTCACAACCAAGTACCCGGTGGCCGTCACGGTCGGGGAGCTGTCCTGGAGCCAGGTGACGTCCGGCGAGGCCGCCCTGGGCGCGGTGCTCAAGCACGCCAAGGAGCAGCTGCGCGCACTGCCGGACGGCCTGACCTATGGCCTGCTGCGCTACCTCAACGACGACATCGATCTCGAAACCGCCGATCCAGCAATCGGATTCAACTATCTGGGCCGACTCGGTGGTGGGTCCGAGCTGTCCGACGAGCTGTGGCAGGTCGGCCGGGACGGTGCGGCGGCAGCTGAGGTCACCGGTCTGGCGACCGCGGTACCGATGCCGTTGATGCACACCCTCGAGCTCAACGCCGGCACAGTCGACACCGACGCCGGCCCGCAGCTGCACGCCAATTGGACGTGGGCACCGTCGGCGCTCGACGGCGAGCAGGTCGAGCGGCTCAGCCGGTTGTGGTTCGATGCGCTGACCGGCATCTGCACCCTCGTGCGTGCCGGCGGTGGTGGGCTGACCCCGTCGGACATCGCACCGGCCGCACTGAGCCAGCAGCAGATCGACGAGCTGGAGCGTGAACACGCGATCGCCGACATCCTGCCGGTGACGCCGCTACAACAGGGCCTGCTCTTCCACGCCGCGCAGACCGGCGCCGAGGCCGATCTGTATGCGGTGCAACTGGATCTGACGCTGGCCGGACCGCTCGACGCGCAGCGGCTCCGCGACGCCGTGCAGACGGTGGTGCAACGGCACCCGAACATCGCGGCCCACTTCTACGCCGGCCTGGAGGTGCAGGTCATCCCGGCGGCACCCGACGTAGCGTGGCGGGTGCTGGACGCAACCGACGACGAGGTCACGCACATCTGCGCCGCCGAACGCGCCGCGGTGTGCGACCTCGGCGACCAGCCGCCCTTCCGGGTTGCGTTGATCCGCGCCGGCGAACAGCGGCACCGGCTGGTGCTCACCAACCACCACGTCGTGATGGACGGCTGGTCACTGCCGGTCCTGCTGCGCGAGATCTTCGCGGGCTATCACGGCTACCGGCTGCCCGCCGCGGTGCCGTACCGCCGCTTCGTCACCTGGCTCTCCGACCGGGATCTCGATGCCGCGCGCACCGCCTGGGCCGAGGTGCTGGCCGGTGTCGACACTCCGACACTGGTTGCCGCACGGACCGCATCGGGTGGCCGTGGCGTGAAATCCGCTGCGCTGTCAGCCGAAACCACACGTGCCGTCGCAGAGCTGGCGCGGGCCCGTCACACCACCGTGAACGTCGTCCTGCAGGCGGCCTACGCGCAGCTGCTCATGCAGCTGACGGGCCGGCACGACGTGGTGTTCGGAACCGCGGTGTCGGGCCGCCCGACCGACGTGGCCGGCGCGGACGAGATGGTCGGCCTGATGATCAACACCGTCCCGGTGCGGGCCACCGCGACCGCGGTCACCACCGTGGCCGAACTGCTCGACCAGATGCAGGACGCGCACAACCGGACGCTCGATCATCAGCACCTGTCACTCGCCGAGATGCACCGGATCACCGGCCAGGACCGGCTTTTCGACACGCTGTTCGCGTACGAGAACTACCCGCTGGGCGCCGCCGCGTCAGGCGGCGTCGGGGACCTGACCATCACCGAGTTCAGCAGCCATGAGCAGAACCACTATCCGTTGACGGTGCAGGCCATGCCGGGTGACGAACTCGGCCTGCGCCTCGAGTACGACACCGCGGTGTTCGAGGCGGCCGACATCGACCGGCTCGTCGAGCGGTTCGAACGCGTGCTGGTCGCGATGACCACCGCGCCCACCGGGCGGCTTGCGTCGGTGAATCTGCTTGCTGCCGAAGAGTGCTCGCAACTGGATCGGATCGGCAACCGGGCCGCCACAGCCGAGGCGCAGGCATCGATTCCGGAACTCTTCGCCGCCCAGGTCGACCGCACCCCGGAGGCTGTCGCGCTCACCGGACCGGACCGCTCGCTGACCTACCGCGATCTCGACGAGGCCGCGAATCGGTTGGCACACCACCTGATCGATGCCGGCGCCGGTCCGGGGCGGACCGTGGCACTGCTGTTCCCCCGGTCGGTCGACGCCGTGGTGGCGATCCTCGCGGTCCTCAAGGCCGGGGCGGCGTACCTGCCGATCGATCCGGCGCTGCCGGCGGAGCGGCTCGCGTTCCTGCTGTCCGATGCGACGCCGAGCGTCGCGGTCACGACGGCAGACCTGGCCGGCCGGCTCGGTGACTTCGACGGCCCGGTCATCGTCGACGCTGCCACCGAAAACTCTCCTGCCACAAGGCTTCCGGACCCGGACCCCGACAGCGTCGCCTACCTGATCTACACCTCCGGTACCACCGGCCTGCCCAAGGGCGTGGCGGTGGCGCACCGCAACGTGGCGCGCCAATTCGCGACACCGCTTGCGGGTCTGCCCGCCGATCCGGTGTGGACGCAGTGCCATTCGTACGCGTTCGACTTCTCGGTGTGGGAGATCTGGGCCGCGCTGCTGCACGGTGCCCGGCTGGTGATCGTGCCCGAGTCGGTGACGGCGAGCCCCGACGAGTTCCAGCGCCTGCTCGCGGCCGAGCACGTCAACGTCCTCACCCAAACCCCTTCCGCAGCAGGCGCGTTGGTGCCGGATGCACTGGCGCCACTGGCGCTGCTGCTCGGCGGTGAGGCCTGCCCGACCGAATTGGTCGACCGCTGGACGGCCTGCGGGCACACCGTCGTCAACGCCTACGGCCCCACCGAGACCACGGTGTACGCGGCGGTGACCGAACCGCTGACAGCCGGCACGGCCTCGGTACCCATCGGCACGCCGGTGCCCGGCACGGCGCTGTTCGTGCTGGACGGCTGGTTGCGCCCGGTTCCCACGGGCGTCGTCGGCGAGCTGTACGTCGCGGGTGCCGGCGTGGGTGTCGGCTACGCCGGCCGGCCGGGGCTGACCGCGGGCCGGTTCGTGGCCTGCCCGTTCCCGGGCGTGGGGGAGCGGATGTACCGCACCGGCGACCTGGTGCGCTGGGACGACGACGGTCGTCTGCACTACGTCGGCCGCGCCGACGAGCAGGTCAAGATTCGTGGCTTCCGCATCGAACTCGGCGAAGTACAAACGGTTTTGGCACGCCTCGACGGCGTGGAGCAGGCGGCGGTGATCGTCCGCGAGGACCGCGCCGGCGACAAGCGCCTCGTCGGCTACATCACCGGCACCGCCGATCCCGCGGCACTGCGCACTCAGCTCGCCGACCTGCTGCCGGCCCACGCGGTCCCGGCCGCCGTCGTCGTCCTGCCGGCGCTGCCCGTCACGATCAACGGCAAGCTCGACGTCCGCGCGCTGCCCGCGCCCGAATACCGGGCGGGCGCCTACCTGGCTCCGCGCACCGCCACCGAGGTGGCGCTGGCCGCCGTGTACGGCCGGGTCCTCGGTGTCGAACGGGTCGGTGTGGACGAGTCGTTCTTCGACCTCGGTGGCGACAGCATCTCGGCGATGCGCTTCGTTGCGGCGATCCGCGCCGACCTCGGCACCGAGCTGTCGGTCACGGCGGTGTTCGAGGCGCCCACGGTGCAGGAGCTCGCCGAGCGGCTGACGGAAGACAGCGCGGCGGCACCCGAGATCGCCCCGGTGCAGGTGCTGAAGACCGGTACGGGCGTCCCACTGTTCTGCCTGCACGCGGTCAGCGGCATCAGCTGGCCGTACCAGGTGCTCGGCGGCCACGTCGACGGTCCGATCATCGGCATTCAGCAACCCGCCGCGGACACCCCGGGATCGCTGAGCGACATGGCGGCGACCTACGCCGACCGGATTCAGGCCGAGCAGCCGTCCGGCCCGTACCACCTGCTGGGCTGGTCGTTCGGCGGTGTCGTCGCGCATGCCGTCGCGGTCGAGCTGCAGCGGCGCGGCGGCACTGTCGCCCGGCTGGTGCTGCTCGACGCCGAGCCGAGCCTGCGCGTCGCGAACCAGGCGGTCGACCGGGATCAGCTGGCCGGCATCGTGGACGACGGTCTGATGGACCTGTTGGTGCGCAACTTCGACACCAACGTCGCGCTGTACCGGGAGCACGAGGCCGGCCGGTTCGACGGCGATGTCGTGGTGATCGCGGCGGCCGCGGATGACGCCGAGCGCGGCGCCTTCCTCGCACAGAGCTGGCGCCCGCACGTGGCCGGCACCGTCACGGTGCACGAGGTGCGGCGCGGACACCATGAGATGCTGACCGGCGAAGCGCTTGCCGAGTACGGCAGGTATCTGAGCGGTGAGGCAACGTGATAGCTCGGTCGGGCAAGGGTGTGTTCGCCGGGGCTTTCGAGCTGCTGGCGCGATTGGTGCTACGCCGGCCCTGGGCCGTGATCGGCGCCTGGCTGCTGCTCGTCGTGGCGCTGTCGGCGGCCGTGCCGCCGCTGATGAAGCTGGCGAGCGACCGCAACCAGGAGCTGTTGCCGAGCAACTCCGCGGTCATGGCGGCGACCCGGGACATGACGTCCGCGTTCCACGAACCCGGGATCCAGAACATCGCGCTGGTGGTCCTCACCGACGAGAACGGCCTGACCAAGGCCGACGAAGACGTCTACCGCACCCTGGTCGACAGCCTGCACCGCGACACCGCCGACGTGGTGATGGTGCAGGACTTCATCTCGCAACCACCCATGCGAGAAGTGTTGGCCAGCAAGGACAACAAGGCGTGGTTCATCCCCGTCGGTATCCGGGGTGAGCTCGGCTCACCGGAGTCCAGCGAGGCGTACAAACGCGTCGTCGGCATCGTCGACCACACCGTCTCCGGCTCGACTCTGACGGTCCACATGACGGGCCTGACGGCCACCGTCGCCGAGCGCGAACAGCTCGGGCTGCGTGATCTGCGGGTCATCGAGACCGCCACCGTCGCCATGGTGCTGCTGATCCTCTTTGTGGTGTACCGCAACATCGTCACGATCCTGGTGCCGCTGGCGACCATCACGGTGTCGCAGGCCGCCGCGACGCAGGGCGTGGCGGCGCTGGCGACATGGGGGCTGCCCATCTCGCAGCAGACCGTCGTGTTCATGAGCGCCATGATGATCGGCGCCGGCGTGGACTACGCCGTCTTCCTGATCAGCCGCTACCACGAATACCTCAGGCAGGGACTCGATTCCGACGAGGCCGTGGCGCGGGCGCTGACCGCCATCGGCAAGGTCATCGCGGCGTCGGCGGCCACCGTCGCGGTGACGTTCCTGGGCATGAGTTTCACCAGCCTCAAGGTCTTCTCGACGACGGGTCCGGCGCTGGCGGTCACGATCGCGGTGGCGTTCCTGTCGTCCATCACGTTGTTGCCGGCGATCCTCACGCTCGTCGGGCGGCGCGGCTGGGCCCGGCCCCGCAAGGAACTGACCAGCCGCTTCTGGCACCGGTCCGGCATCAACATCGTGCGGCGCCCCGTGGTCCACCTGGTCGGCAGTCTCGTCGTGCTGATCGCGCTGGCGGCCGGCGTCGGCTGGCTGCACACCAGCTACGACGCCCGCACCGCACTGCCCGCGACGGCCGAGAGCAACATCGGCATGGCCGCCATCGAGCGGCACTTCCCGGCGAGTGTGACGGCGCCGCAATACCTTTTCGTCCAGTCGCCGCACGACCTGCGGACGACCAAGGGCCTCGCCGACCTCGAACAGATGGCGCAGCGCGTCGCGCAGCTGCCCGACATCGCCGCCGTCCGCGGCGTCACCCGCCCGACCGGCGCCCCGCTGGAGCAGGCGACGCTGAGTTACCAGGCCGGCGAGATCGGCGACAAGCTCGCCGAGGCCACCAACAAGATCAACGGCAGCGTCGACCAACGGCAGGCTCTCGTCGGCGGTGCGGGCAAGCTCGCCGACAGCCTCGCCACGGTGCGCACCCAGCTGACCAAGACCATGGGCGTGATCGACAGCCTGAACAAGAGCATGGCGAGCATCAAGGACCAACTGGAGAGCTCACAGGAGTTCCAGGACGCGCAGCGGCAACTGGACAGCGTGCGCAATTCCGGTGACGTGCCGAACATCCCGCCGCGGTCGGGCAGCCAGAACTTCCAGGACATGGTCGCCATGGCCGACGCGCTGCTGCAGCAGCGCAAGGACAACCCGGGTTGCGATGCCGATCCCGATTGCGCGGGGCAGCGCGACCAACTGCAGCGGCTCTCGGACGGCCTGCACAAGATGCAGCCCTCTTTGGACTCGGCGGCCAAAGCCCTTCGCTCCCTTGGCGGCAGTGGTGCGGGCGCCAGCCCGGCGAGCATGAAGCAGAACATGGCGTCGCTGCAGGAGGGCGCCAACGCGCTGGCCGAGGGCAGCCGCAAGATCGCCGAGGGGCTGCGCGTCCTCGACGACCAGACCAAGCAGCTCGGCGAAGGCCTCTCGCACGCGTCGGCATTCCTGCTGGCGATGAAACTGCACGCCTCGGAGCCGGGAGCCGCGGGCTTCTACATCTCCCCGGAGATCCTCGGCAATGACAAATTCAAGGACCTGGCCCGGGTCTTCATGTCCCCGGACGGGCATTCGGCGCGGTACCTGGTCGAGTCCAAGCTGAACCCCTACGACACCAAGGCCATGGATCAGGTCAAGGCGATTCTCGCCGCCGCGCAAGGCGCACAGGCCAATACGTCGCTGGCGGACGCCAAGATCGCGATGTCGGGCATGACGCCGTACTACGCGGAACTGCGCGACTACTTCAACAAGGACCTGCGGTACATCGTGCTGATGACCGTCATCGTGGTTTTCCTGATCCTGGTGCTGCTGCTGCGGGCCGTCGTCGCACCGCTGTATCTCGTTGGCACCGTGATCCTCTCGTGCCTGTCGTCGCTCGGCATCGGGGTCATCGTGTTGCAGATTCTCGGCGGTCAGCCCATGGCGGCGAGTACTCCGGGCATGGCCTTCATCGTGCTGGTGGCCGTCGGCGCCGACTACAACATGCTGCTGATCTCCCGGATCCGCGACGAATCGCCGAACGGCATCCGTTCGGGCGTCATCCGCACGGTGCGGAGCACCGGCAGCGTGATCACCTCTGCCGGAATGATCTTCGCCGCACCCATGTTCGCCATGCTGTTCAGCAGCATCGGCTCGATGGTGCAGGGCGGCTTCATCATCGGCGTGGGCCTGCTGATCGACACCCTCATCGTCCGCACCGTCACCGTGCCGGCGCTGGCCGTACTGGTCGGCAAGTACAACTGGTGGCCATCGAGAAACAGGAGCGGTTCCAAGCGGAGGCCGGCGCCCGTCCTCGGCTAGCGTGGGGACATGGCCGAACTGCTCGCGCTGACCCCGTTGTTGTACCGACTGCGGATCCCTGGCGAGCGGGCCCATCTGCTCAACTGCTATCTGCGGCTCGACCCCGACGGTGTGACGCTCGTCGATACCGGCTGGCCCGACAGCGCCGCACTGGTCGCCGACGCCCTCACCGCACTCGGCCGGGAGCCCGCCGATGTGAAACGTATTGTGCTGACGCACTTTCACGAGGACCACTGCGGCGCCGCCGCGGAGATCGCCGGCTGGTCCGGTGCCGAAGTGATTGCCGGGGAGCTGGATTCGTCGTACATCACGGGTGCCGCCGACGGGCCGGTACCGGTCCTCACCGATGCCGAGCGGACGCTGCGGCCGGACTTCGACGCCGCACCGCACGGCCCGGCCTGCCCTGTCGACCGCACGGTGGCCGATGGTGACATCCTCGACTTCGCCGGCGGCGCCCGCGTCATCGCCGTCCCGGGTCACACGCCGGGCAGTATCGCGCTGTACCTGTCGGACGACGATGCCGTGCTCACCGGCGACGCCGTCGCGGAGGTGAACGGTCAAGTGGCCGTGGGTGTCTTCAACACCGACCGGCCCGCCGCGGTCCGGGCCGCCGGCATCATCGCGGCGACCGGCGCCCGCATCGCCGGGTTCGGCCACGGTGAGGCGATCGTCGGCGATGCCGCGGCCCGCATCGCCGCGGCCGTCGACCTGTTCGGGTGAATCCGCGGCCAGCAGGCCATCTACTCAACGGGCGCTGCGGATCGGTCAAGTCTCGGCATCCAGTAAAGATCGGTCAATTCTGATTTTGCTGACGGTTCGCCCTCGCGGTGCGCGATATCCTCGAACGCGAGGGTGGGGAGGATCCGAATGCTGGTTGACCCTGAGATTTTGCGGGCGTTCGCAGATCAAGTTGGTATCGCATCCAATGCGATCCGTGCCGCGGACATGGGGAGCAAGGCGAGTAGCGCCGGAGATGGGCTACCTGGTTCCACTACGCAATGGGCCTGCCGCGTTGTCGGAGCCCATATCGCCGCCGAGGCTGAGAAGATCGCAAGCAGCATCACGCGTATGGGGGCGGCGGTTCGCGGGGCCGGCGACAAGTACGAGGTGACCGACAGCGACCTCGCCGGGGCGTTCAAAGGGCTGTTCTGACCGATGTTGCCGTCGAGACCCCGGTTGGAGAAATGGTCGCCAGATTCCCTCGTCTCGGCGGGGAGTGCACTGGGAAAGAGCGGCGACGATATCGCGTCAGCCGTTCGATCTCTCGACGACCAGATCAGGCGGATGCCTGAGGCGAGCGCATGGTCGGGCTCCGCACATGACGCAGCGACCGCGATGTTCGGCCGGGCGACGAGAGCCGCTGATGATTTCGCGAAGTACACGAGCTCGGTGAAATCGGCACTCGCCAAGGGCGCGTCAGATATTGGCAATGCAAGGGCCGCGCTCATCAACAAAGCCGACGCGATCGATCGGACCGAACTTCACGTCAGCGATCAGTGGGTAGTGCTGATCAAACCAGCCGAGATGTCAGAGGAGAAGGCCGCCGCGCTCCAGCGTCAAGCGGAAGTGGAGCAGGTAGAAGTCAACCGGCTGCTGGTGGCCGTCGGTGGCGCCGATAGTGGTACGGCAGCTGCGGTGCAGGCTGCTGCGAAGAATTTTGGCTTCGCGTTGCCTGCGCCGAGTGACATCGGCTTGGGGTTCCCGACGACCGGGCCGGTGCAACCGGCGGACGAGGTTCCAAACCCGCTCACCATGGACGGATTGATGCAGCAAGGCATCGTCCGTGGCGAAGATATGGCGACTATCAGAATTGCCACGACCGAATCGATTGACAAGGACGGAAATCACGTCACCACGTTGACAATGGCGGACGGCGGCAAGAAGGTCATCACGACGTATGACTTCAATAATACGAAGAAGATGGAACATGTGGGGTCGAATTGGTTCGACAAGAACGGCAATTTGCTTTGTCACACGGCGTCCTGGGTTGACCCTGGAACAAAGGTGAAATACACCCAGATGGATTTCGGGAACAACGGTGCATTCTTCCTCGCCACCGAGACCCCGGACGGACACCAAACAGCGGGTTGGACAATGCCGGATGGGCGGCACGGAGCGTTGCCGCCCGACAATCCGTTCTTTACCAGCGACGCGCCGACGGTGGTCGGCGGGGCACTCACAGGCCTCGATGCACACGTGGGCCGAGGCGGCAGCCTGCCGGGGCTGACCCCGGACTCCGTCAAGGACATCGGTAAGGCTGCCAGATACGGCGGGCCAGCTCTGGGACTATTGACAACAATGTATAAGTTTGCCGCTGCGCCGACTCCGCATGAGGCCTGTGTCGCAGGCATCTCTGGGGTTTTCGGGGTTGGCGGTGATTACGCCGGAGGCTGGGGCGGTGCAAAGCTCGGTGCCGTAGTCGGTGCGCCGTTTGGGCCCGAGGTGGCGGCGTTTACAGTGCCAGTGTTTGCGGTCGGGGGTGCGTTCGGCGGGGGCAAGGGAATGGAGTGGATAGGAAATCAGGTTGGTGGTGCATTTTGCCCGAAATAGAATTACAGATGCCCGAGCACTGGAAAAATCCAAGAGTGGCCGCGAATTTTTCTATCTCGGTTTTTGCGGTTCTCGTTGCGCTTTGCCTCATCTGGGTTCTCTATCTACTTGGCCGTCGTGACTATCTAACTTCTGTATTCGCTGTCGGACTACTACTGTGTTTCCTGTTTCTGCTTGTTTTGGCACTACAGGTTCGGCTGGGTCGCGTTGTTCCTCAGGCAACCAGTGAAGCCGACGGCACATATTTCCGTCCACCACACGCAAAGACCCGGTTCCTGGAGCTATCGATTGTCAGCGCGATAGTTAGTGGAATTTCTTTTGTTTGCTACGTTCCTAGCGGGCGGCTCGCAATCGGAATCGGTGGGGCCAGGCAAATCTATTACCCCATTATTGTTGCCGGAATGGTGTGTTGGTTTGCCTACCTTCTCCTGCGCGGTAGGTCGAACGGCTGGGGATATCTGAAACTGTCGCCGGAAGGGTTTGAGGTCTCAAACTCCGTAACCACGACCGCCAGTGGAGCGTGGGATGACGTGGTGGATGTCATTGACCAGGCGCCCAAGGGCAAGGCCGTGAGCTGTCCGGCGGTGATGGTGATGACAGATGGTGAAACGCAGACCATCAACAGCTTGCCTACCTACCAGGCGAATGGAGCTGCGCTCTACTGGGCTATCCGGCATTACTGGCTGTATCCGGAGAACCGCGGTGAGCTCGCCAATGGCCGGGCGATCGAACGGTTGCGGGCGCAGGACTTCGAGGTCGAATGATCCGTCGAGGCGGGCTTCGCAAATGGTGGCTGGTGGCTGGTGCGCTGGCTTTGGCTGCTGCGGTGGTGGCTGCCGTGATCGTCGTCCAGCGACCGGTCGACGGCAGGCCACAGTCTGCGCCACCGCTGGCCACCGCAGAGCAGTTGGGGTTGCCCAACCAGTTGTTGCTGTCTCAGTCGATGCGGAAGCAACCGGTGTTCGGCTGGCACGTGACGGCAGCCGAGCTGGGGCTACCGGCAGATTCGATGATCCATCCGGCCGGCAATGTGGGGGACCGTGGATTCTTTCTCGGTGCCTCGAGCGACGGGTGGCGAGTTGTCGGGGTCAACGTGGCGGATGGTCACCGGCTGTTCGCTCCGGTTCGGCTGGGCCCCAACGCACGCGCGGCCAGTACTCGCTGTTTCGTGAATGGGCCGGCGATGTTGTTGTGCGTATGGGAGGCTTCGGGACAGCCGCGGCGGGCGTGGGTCGTCAACACCGAGACTGGGGCCGTGATGTTCGACGGCCCGACTGAACTACGAGCATACGGATCAGGTCCCGAACCACGCTTGAGCCAGGTAGGTGACTACGTGGTTGCCGCGGTGCCGGACAGTGGTGTTCATGGGGTCGGCCCGCATGCCGAGCTCACATGGTTTGTCCCGGGCGATGGTCTGCTCGGGGATTCTGCGGGAGCCAATTCGGACCTTCAGCCGATGAAGTTTGCGTCGCAAGGTGTTTTCAGGGCGCCGGACATCGTTTTCTCGGTTGTCGACGGCGTCTCGGTGAAGCCTTCAGCGGGGCGTGACGCATCAGTCGGGGGTGCCATCGTCTACGCCGGTGGGTTCGGGTTCAGCTATCACGATCAAGACGGCTCGGAACGCGTTGCGCTGCTTGATGAATCCGGCCGGTTATCGGCGCAGATAGCCGGAGGCCTTGTGAATACCTCGCCCGACGTGCCGATCGTGGAGGACGAGTCGCAGCTTCGAGTCGTCACGATGAGTGGGCGGCAACTGCTCGAAATCCCCAAGCCGACGTTACGGCTATACGCACGGCTCATTGGTACGACCCTGTACGTCGCCTCCGACAAGCGGCTTCGAAGTTGGCAGCAATTCGACCTGCGAACGGGCGCCAAGGGAAAGGCCTGCGATGCCGAAGGCCTGTCCACCAGCTACATCGGCTCTGATGGCGCGATCGCCATCCTGACGGGCGAGCCGTCACCGGTCGCCTATGGCATGGATATGGCGACATGTGAAACCGCGTGGGCCATGCCAGGCACAAGCTCCCCAGACGTGACTGTGCGGGAAGTATGGAGGGTCAACACCACGCTGCTGGGTCGCGGCGCGAACGACTTGTTTTCACTTGTGTCGCAGCCTAAATGAGCTGGAGCTAGTGGAAATCCCTGGGCATTCTCGGCGCGCTCGGTGGGACAGCTAGGCCGTGACGGTGAGCTCGACGCGGCCGTCGGTGCCGAGGGTCTCGCGCTCGGCCAGCGCGGAGGTCTTGGCGACGAGCCGGACCCGGTCGGCGCGGAACAGATCCTCGGAGTATTCGAACGGCCGCCCGCCCGCATCCGAGGCGACACGCGTCATCGCCAGCAGGGGAGTGCGCGTCGGGATTTCGAGCCAGGACGCTTCACGGGGATTGGCGCTGACGACCTCGATGCTCTCGACCGAGGTGACCGGCCGCAGGTCGTAGCGGACGGCCAAGATGTCGTAGAGCGACCCGCCGAGAGGTTGCTCGAGCAGGTCCGGAACGAGGTCGGCGGGGAAGTGCGCGCAGTCGACCGACAGCGGGAAGCCGTCGGCATAGCGCAGGCGCTGGATGACGACGAGTTCGGTGTCGGGCTCGATGCCCAGGCGTTGCGCCTCGATGGCCGTGGCGCCGCGCAGGGCCGTCGACAACACCCGGCTGCGGGTCGTGGAATGACCGCCCTGCTTCAGCCGGTTCGGCAGGCCCGACAGTTCGGCGACGTTGCGTTCCACGAGCACCGTCTTGATGAACGTGCCGCCCGCGCGGCCACTGCGCCGCTCCAGGATCCCGGCGCGGCTCAGCGGCACCAGGGCGCTGCGCAGCGTCGCGCGGGAGACGGAGAACTGCTCGGCCATCTCGCGTTCGGAGCCCAGACGGTCACCCGGTCGCAGGGTGCCGGCGTCGAGCATCGCGACGATGCGGCGCCGCACATCCTCGGCTACCGGGCCACCCTCGGACTCGTCCATGTCGTTCACCGTACCGACCGGCTGTCACCCGGCGACGGCGTCCAGCGATTCCGGCAGGATTTGCCCGCCGTCGACGACGATGGACTGGCCGGTGAGGTAGCGGGCCTCGTCGCTTGCCAGGAACGCGGCGAGGTGGCCGATGTCTTCCGGCGTGCCCAACGTCCCGGCGGGGATGGAGCGGGCCATGCCGGCGATGTAGTCCTCGCCCATCTCCTGCAATCCCTCGGTGAGGATGTTGCCCGGCAAGATGGCGTTGACGGTGATGTGTTTCGGCGCGAGTTCGATTGCGGCGGTGCGCATGAAGCCCAGCTGCGCGGCCTTCGACGCGCCGTAGTGCGACCAGCCGGGGAAACCCGTCACCGGACCGGTGATGGACGAGGTGAGGATGACGCGGCCGGCGCCGCTGCGGGTCAGCGCATCGAGACAGGCCTGCACGCTGTAGACGGTGCCCTTGACGTTGACGTCGAGCACGGTGGCGAGATCGTCGGGCGTCATGGTGGCCAGCGGTGCCTCGGGGAAGATGCCGGCGTTGGCGCACAGCACGTCGATGCCGCCGAAGGCGTCGACGGCGGCATCGGCCATCGCCCGGCAGGATCGCGGATCGGCCACATCGACCGCGACGCCGATGATCTTGCCGGAGCCCAAGCCGTCGAGGCCGGCGACGGCGGTGTCGAGGTCGTGCAGCGAGCGGGCCGCCACGGCGACGTTGGCGCCCGCGGTGGCGAACACCGCGGCGATGCCATAGCCGATGCCTTTGGTGGCGCCGGTGACGATGACGTTCTTGTTGGCGAGATCGAACATGGTGTTTGTGTTTCCTGTCAGTGGGAGAGGGTGGGAGCGGCCGCGGGCACAGCCACGCGGAACCACGACGGGTCGGTGAGGTAGGCCTGTGCCAATTGTGCAGTGCCCGAGGCATACCGGGGCCCGAGCGTCTGTGCCGGTCCGGATTCGGGATGGCTGCCGATCCAGGCCGTGAGCATCAGGCGGCGCAGCATGACGAACGTCGGGATCTCGGCGAGGTCGGCGGCGGGAATGTCGCGGACGCTGCGGTAGCCCGCGAGCCATTCGTCGATGATGCGGGCGGCATCGGGGGTGTCCTCGACGAACGACACCACGGCACCCAGGTCGGCGAGGTACCACGACCAGCCGCAGTCGTCGAAGTCGATGACGGTGATCTTGCCGTTGTGCACCATGAGGTTCGACATCCGCAGGTCGGCGTGGACGAGCCCGAAGCGCTCGGGGCCCATGCCGTAGTCGGTGAGGCGTTCGATGACCTTGCGTTCGGCCTCTTCGATGACGGCGGCGTCCGCGGCCGACAAAGCCGGCGCGTCCCGCCAGTCACCCCAGCGCCCGGCCGTGCCGAGCATGGTGTCGAGGTCCCACCGGAACCGCGTGAAGGCCTCGGGTCGCTGACAGTTCTGGACGTGCTCGTGCAGCGTCGCGGTGATGGCGCCCAGTTCGCTGAAGCTGATGTCGGAGGCGTCATCCTCGGCGATGGTGCCTTCCACGAAAGTGAACAGGTCGACGAGGTAGGTCTCATCGCCGATGCGGGCCTCCACGACGCGCCGGCCGTCGGGAGCGGGTATCACCTGCGGCGTCGTGATGGCGGAGTCGCGGCGGAGGCTTTCCATCCAGTCGAGTTCGGATTCGATGGCGGCCAGCGAGTGGTAGCCCGGCCGGTGCACGCGCAGGACCTGGCGCCCGGTCTCCGATTCCACCAGGAACGTGCCGTTCTCCGAGTAGCTCAGCAGCGTCACAGTCGCCGAATCGAGTCCATAGTGGGGGAGCGCGGCGTGCGCGAAGCGTTCGTAGTCGGTGGCGGCCATGTCGCTCATTGTGGCTCTCCTGAACTGGCGGTGTGGGCACGGTCACTATTTGGTCTGGTCAGTTCTACCGCACTTCGGGTCGAAAGTGAACCAAAACCGAAAATTGGTAACGACGGTTTTACGGGCCGGAAATATGGCACTCTGTCAACCCGGCCCACAGGAAGTGCGCAGGTAGTACGGGTATTGACCGCGCTGGAGTGGTCTGGTACCAATAGCCGTGTGCCGATGGCGTGGGGGTCCATTGGTCCATCGGATAGCTGAAGTGCCGCTCGACGAAGCAGACCAAATAAACCCAAAACCGGCCAGCGTGGCCCGGACCCATCTCCCATCAGATCGGATCGGTTAGCACCCATGAGTGAAATCGACGACCACCCACGAACTGCCCCGGTGACATCGGCGCCGCCCGACAGCGGCCCCGGCGTGCAGCGCCTCAAACCCAACGCCGTCGGCTTGATCGGCGTGCTGTTCATGGCGGTGGCCACCGCCGCCCCGATCACCGCGATGGTCGGCAACGTCCCGATCGCCGTCGGGTCCGGTAACGGTGCGGCCGCCCCCGCCGGGTACCTGATTGCGACGATCGTGCTCGGCCTGTTCGCTGTCGGATATGCGGCGATGTCGAAGCACATCACCGCGACGGGGGCGTTCTACGGCTACATCTCGCACGGACTCGGACGGGTGCTCGGTCTGTCGGCCGGCTTCCTGACGGTCCTGGCGTACGTGGTTTTCGAGGCGTCCCTGGTCGGCATCTTCTCGTTCTTCTCGCGGGATCTGTTCGCATCACTGTTCAATGTGCACCTGCCGTGGCTGCTGTTCGCCGTTGTGATGATCGTCGCCAATGCGGTGCTCACCTACTTCGATGTCAACTTGGCCGCGAAAGTGCTTGGCGGACTGCTGATCACCGAGATCGTGATGTTGACGCTGATGGCCGGCTCCGTCGTCGTCAGCGGCGGTGGCCCGGAAGGCTGGTCGCTGTCATCTCTCAACCCGGTCAACGGGCTCAAGGGGCTCGACGCCGTCGTCCCGAACGTCAACGGCGCGGGCACCATGGCCGTCGTCGGCTCCGCCGGAATCGGTCTGTTCTTCGCCTTCTGGTCCTGGGTCGGATTCGAGTCCAGTGCCATGTACGGCGAAGAGTCCAAGAACCCCAAGAAGATCATCCCCGTCGCGATCATGTCGTCGGTGCTCGGCATCGGGGCGTTCTACATCGTGGTGTCGTGGCTGGCGATCGTGGGCACCGGGCCCAGCAAATCCATTGCGCTGGCGCAGGATACGAACACCGCCGGTGAAATCTTCTTCACTCCGGTGCGCGAGCACCTCGGTGGCTGGGCAGTGACCATGTTCCAGATCCTGCTGACCACCGGCTCCTACGCGTGCGGCATGGCCTTCCACAACTGCGCTGCCCGCTACATCTACGCGCTCGGCCGCGAAGACATCCTGCCCAGAACCGCGAAAACCATTGGCCGTACCCACCACAGCCACGGATCCCCGCACATCGCGGGCTTCGTGCAGACGGCCATCACCCTGGTGATCGTGCTGTGGTTCGCGGTGTCCGGTCGCGATCCCTACAGCGGGCTCTACGGCCTTGCCGCGCTGCTGGGTACCTCCGCCATTCTCATCGTGCAGGCGATGGCGGCGTTCTCGGTCGTCTCGTACTTCCATGTGCGCAAGCAACATCCGGAGACCGCGCACTGGTTCCGCACCTTGGTGGCTCCCGGGCTCGGCGGCATCGGCATGCTGTACGTCATCTACCTGCTGATCAAGAACGCCTCGTTCGCGGCCGGTACGGCCAAGGACGACATCGTCTTCGATTCGATTCCCTGGGTCGTCGGTGGCACCGCGATCGCCGGAATCGTTGTCGCCCTGGTACTTCGGGCCCGGTCCCCGCAGCGCTACGACCGATTGGGGCGCGTCGTGCTCGACGAAGAACGTTGACGCCGTAGGCGTCATCCAGCATCCGCCGTCACCTCGTCACACCGCGCCGATCGCTTTCTACCGCAAGGACAACGAACATGGCTTTCTCCACAATCATGGACTCCAACAGCTACACCGGAGGGGAAGATCTCGACCCCACCACCGATGCCATGGTCGAGAAGCGGCGATCGACGCTGGGTCCGTCCTATCGGCTCTTCTACAACCGGCCCGTCCACCTGGTCAAAGGCTCGGGCGCCCATCTCTATGACGCCGACGGCAACAAGTACCTCGACGCCTACAACAACGTGGCCAGCGTCGGGCACTGCAACCCGCGGGTCATCGAGGCCGTCACCCGGCAGATGTCGGAGCTCAACACCCACACCCGGTACCTGCACGGCGGCATCCTCGACTACTCCGAGAAGCTGCTGGCCACGTTCCCGGCGGAGATCTCGTCGATCATGTACACCTGCACGGGATCCGAGGCCAACGACCTGGCCGTCCGGGTCGCCGAACAGTACAGCGGCGGCACCGGGGTCATCGTCACCGAGGAGGCGTACCACGGCAACAGTGCGCTGATCTCGGCGATGTCGCCGTCGCTGGGCGTCGGTGTGCCACTGGGCGCCAACGTGCGCACGGTGCCGGCGCCGGACTCGTACCGCATCGACCCGGCGGTGCTGGGCCAGTGGTTCGCCGACCAGGTCAGCGCCGCGATCGCCGATCTGGAGCGGCACGGCCACAAGTTCAGCGCGCTGCTGCTGGATTCGATCTTCTCCTCCGACGGCATCTACGTCGATCCATCGGTGCTGGCGCCCGCTGTCGAGGTCGTCCACCGCGCCGGCGGCGTGTTCATCGCCGACGAGGTGCAGCCGGGCTTCTCGCGGACCGGCGAGGCGATGTGGGGTTTCCAGCGGCACGGCGTGGTGCCCGACCTGGTGACGATGGGCAAGCCCATGGGCAACGGCATTCCTGTCGCGGCGATGGCCGCCCGCCCGGAGATTCTCGACGCCTTCGCACAGGAGACGCCCTACTTCAACACCTTTGGCGGCAACCCCGTCTCGATGGCCGCGGCGCAGGCCGTCCTCGACGTCATCCAGGGCGACGGGCTGGCCGCGCACGCCGTCGAGGTCGGTGACCAACTGCGCGCCGAACTGCGCGCGCTGGCGAAGGACTACCCGTTCGTCGGCGACGTCCGCGGCGCGGGCCTGTACACCGGCGTCGAGATCGTCGCCGACCCCGACAGCAAGGAACACGACCGCGGGCAGGCGCAGCGCATCGTCGACATGATGCGCGATAACCGCGTTCTGATCTCTGTGTGCGGCGGACATGGCAACATCCTCAAAGTGCGCCCACCTCTTGTCTTCTCGATGTCGGACCTGGACTGGTTCATGACGGTGTTCTCGGCTGTCGCCAAGGAACTCGCGTGAGCGCCTATCGCGAGGCGTTCGAGGCCGCAGCGGAGCGGCCCGACGACTTCTGGCTGACGGCCGCGCAGGCCATCGACTGGACCGTCGCGCCGACCCGCGCACTCGACGATTCCGCGGCGCCGCATTACCGCTGGTTCCCCGACGGTCAGCTCAACACCTGCTACAACGCCCTCGACCGGCACGTCGCGGCCGGTAACGGCGGCCGCACCGCACTGATCTACGACTCCGCGATGGTCGGCGTGCAGCAGTCCTTCACGTACGCCGAACTGCTCGACCGGGTGGCGCGCTTCGCCGGAGTGCTTGCCGCACAAGGCGTCACCAAGGGCGCCCGCGTCGTGGTCTACATGCCGATGATCCCCGAAGCGGTTGTCGCCATGCTGGCCTGCGCCCGCATCGGCGCCGTCCACTCGGTGGTGTGTTCGGTGGGTTCGCGGCGAACGAACTCGCGGCCCGCATCGACGACGCACAGCCGGTGGCGCTGCTGACCGCCTCCGGTGGGCTGGAACCGGGTCGCACCGTCGAATACCTGCCCGTCGTCGCCAAGGCGCTGACGCTGACCAGCGCCGCGCCGGCCACGGTGATCGTCAAGAACCGCGGCGAGATCGCGGGGGAGGCCGCCGACTATCCGGGCTACCTCGATTGGGACACGTTGGCCGCAGGTGCCGAGCCCGCCGCTCCGGTGCCGGTGGCCGCCACCGACCCGCTCTACATCCTGTACACCTCCGGCACGACCGGGCGGCCCAAGGGCGTCGTCCGCGACAACGGGGGGCACGCCGTCGCGCTGGCCTGGTCGATGAAGAACGTCTACGACATCGGTGCCGGCCAGGTGATGTGGACGGCCTCGGACATCGGGTGGGTCGTCGGCAGCTCGTACATCGTGTACGGGCCGCTGATCGCCGGCGCCACCACCGTGCTCTACGAAGGCAAGCCCGTCGGCACCCCCGACGCCGGCGCGTTCTGGCGGGTCATCGAACAGCACGGGGTGGAGGCGCTGTTCACCGCGCCGACCGCGCTGCGCGCCATCCGCAAAGCCGATCCCGACGCGTCGATGCTTGCCGGACATGACATTTCGACGCTGCGCACACTGTTCGTCGCCGGGGAACGGCTGGACCCCGACACCTACGAATGGGCATCGGAGAAGTTGCACTGCCCCGTCGTCGACCACTGGTGGCAGACCGAAACCGGCTGGGCCATCTGCGCGAACCTGCGCGGCCTCGAACCCATGCCCATCAAAGCCGGCTCACCGACCGTCCCGGTACCGGGCTACCGCGTCAGCATCGTCGATGCGTCGGGTAATCCGGTCGCGCCCGGCGTCGAAGGCAACATCGTCATCAAACTGCCGTTGCCGCCGGGCACCCTCGCCGGGCTGTGGCAGAACGACAAGGGCTTCGTGCAGTCGTACCTGTCGGCGTTCCCGGGCTACTACTTGACGGGTGACTTCGGCTACGTCGACGACGACGGCTACCTGACCGTGCTGGGCCGCACCGACGACGTCATCAACGTTGCGGGCCACCGGCTTTCGACCGGAAGCATCGAAGCCGTCATCGCCGGCCACCGGGCTGTCGCGGAGTGCGCCGTCATCGGCATCCACGACGACCTCAAAGGGCAGCGGCCCAGCGGTTATGTCGTGCTGAAGGCCGGTGCGGACGTCGACGGCGCGGTGCTGCAACAGGAACTCGCGGCGATGGTGCGGGACCAGATCGGCGCTGTCGCCACTTTCCGCGACGTCACGGTCGTGGGCGCGCTGCCCAAGACCCGGTCGGGGAAGATTCTGCGAAAGACCATGCGGCAGATCGCCGAAGGCACCGACTACGTCGTGCCGTCGACCATCGAGGACAGCTCGGTGATCGATGCGCTGATACCGGTGCTGCGGCCCAGCTAGCTTCGCGCCGCGACCGGTAAGTTGGCGGCAATGTGGGGTTCTGTGGCGGTGCTGGCGCTGCCGATCGCGTTCGATCCGGTACGTCTCGGGGTCAACCTGCTGCTGATCTCCCGGCCACGGCCGGCGCAGAACCTGCTGGTGTACTGGGTCGGATGTGTGACCGCGAGCGTCATGCTGCTGTTGCTCCCGCTGCTGGCGCTGCATTTCACCGATCTGGCGTGGGTGCACGATCTGGCCAATCCCCGCACCACCGCGAGCGCGACCATGCGGCATGTCCAGGTGTTCGTCGGCGTGCTGCTGCTGGTCATCGCGGCGGTGACGGCCATGCGGATGGTGACGCGCCGGCGCGCGCCGGACACGGACGCCTCACCCATCTCGAAACTGTTGCAGCGCGACCCCGACGCGCCGCCACGGGGCGGATTGCTGGGACGGGCGCAACGGGCCTGGGAGAGCGGGGCGCTGTGGGTCGCCGCGGTGATCGGCTTCTGGGCCGGCCCCAACCCGTCGCTGGTGCTGTTCGCCCTGACGACGATCCTGGCATCCGGCGCCGCCATCGGCACGCAGATCGGCGTCGCACTGGTTTTCATCGTGGTGAGCCTCGCCGTCGTGGAAGTGGTGCTGCTCTGCAACGTCGTCTCCCCGGTGAAAACCCAAGCGGCACTGCGGAAAGTGCACGACAGGGTCGGCGGCTACCGGCAGCAGATCGTGGTGGCGATCGTGACGCTCGTCGGACTGGCGTTCGTCGCCCAGGGCTCGGGCTTACTCGGGTAGCTATCGCCGAAACGCCATTCCAGCAGGCCGCTACCCGCACTTTCTCTGCGCAACGGCGGGTTCGGCAGTCGTTCCATCCCCGCCTCGCGCGTAGCGGTGTCCGGCAGCCGCCGGCGAGCCCGAGGGCAGAGGGACGACGATCTCCTGAACGGGTCCGGTGCTTACGCGCTGCGTGGCCCGTTCGATGGGATTGCGCAGGCAACCCGCAAAGCGATCAGTGGGTGCCCCGAGATTGATGCTCTGGTGGCATGTCAAACTTTGCACATAGCGTCGAGAACACATCTCCGTCGGTAGGTGGTCCTACACTCCCACCGATGCCAAAAATGACGGGTAATGATGAGTGAGGAACAGGTGAACGACGGCCACGACGACGTGCTAGTTCCGTTTGGATGCTCGGGACCGAAGAAGGTTTGATTGTGGCGGTCCCGACGGCTGACGAGCTGACACCTGCGCGTCTCACTGAGACGCGTTCTGCACTGGCGGCGTTCGCGGACTCCCGGGTAGCTACGGTTGAGGCTCATCCGCTGTCGGTCAATGTCGATCGGTCGAGGGGAATCTCGCTCGGTGCGATCAGCCCGCTGGCGCAGCAGATCGGAACTCTGGTGCTCCCGGCATCGGTCGCGTGAGGTCCTGAGGCATGGAAGCGCATCCCCGTAGCCCCCGAGTGCTGTTCGAGGGCAAAGAACATTACGAGATCCCCGCCTTTCAGCGGCCGTATGTCTGGAATGAAGAAGATCAGTGGGCACCGCTGTGGGACGACGTGCTCCGGGTCGCAGAAAGCTATATTGCAGCAAAGGAATCTGGCACAGAACCCGCAATCCGACAGCACTTTCTCGGCGCGGTGGTTTACGAGACAAGGCCGCCGGTCACCGGCGACGTGACCCGTCATGAGGTCATCGACGGTCAACAACGCATGACTACCCTGCAATTGCTGCTTGACGCAGTCCAGCAGGTGATCGACGAGCGTGGTCACGAAGATCTTGCAGAGGCGCTGGAAGGCCTCATCCTCAACAAGCAAAAGGCGTTCATAGACCAGCGCGAACGGTTCAAGCTCTGGCCGTCGCAAGCCGATCGCCTGGCCTTTGCCGCAGCCATGGACCCGGCGGCGCCCAGTGATGGCGAGCACCGAATCCTGGATGCTCACAAATTCTTTCGACGAGAAGCTACTCGTTGGCTGAGCGGCGAACCGGATGACGACGGGGATGTTCCGCCGAGCACCGAGGGATTGCGCGTCGAAGCGCTGACCTCCACATTGCAGGACCGACTGATACTCGTCGCGATCGACCTCACTGGTCACGATGACGCACAGCTGATCTTCGAGACCCTGAACGATCGTGGAACTCCTCTGTTGAAGGCCGATTTGATCAAGAACTGGGTCTTCCGAACGGGTGAAGCCATTGGGGCGACTGTCGAGAAGTGGTCGGTTACCCATTGGGCCGAGTTTGACGATGCGTGGTGGCGGGAGGAAATAGCGCAAGGCCGGCATGTGAGGTCTCGCATCGACATCTTCCTCCAATACTGGCTGACCATGCGGACCCAGGACGAGGTCAAGGCAGAGGACATTTTCCGAATCTTCGTTTCCTACGCCGGACCTCACTTCACGTCAGCAGGTTGCGCCGACGCCCTCCTGGCTGAGCTTCGGCAGGATGCCGATTCCTATCGAACCTTCGCGCAACTCGCTCCGACGACGCCCGAAGGTCGTTTTTATTCCCGAGTCATCGAGACGATGGAGCTCGCCGCCATCACGCCGGTGTTTCTGTGGCTGTTGTCGCCGAACCACCACGTTCCAGCTCGTCAGCTGCGGATCGGCTTCGAATCACTGGAGAGCTGGGTCATTCGTAGGACATTGCTACGCATGACGACCAAGGACGTCAACAAGTTTGTCGTCGCGATCCTTAAGTCGCTCAACGACATTAGTGCAGCCGAGGTAGGTGAGAAGCTGCGTGAGTATCTCGCCTCACAGACCGCCGAGACCCGCCTCTGGCCCACCGATCTCGATCTACGGACGCAGCTTCCGGAAGTTAAGCTCTACGGCGTAATTCGCCAGGGCCGACTGCGCGTGGTGCTCGGAGCCATTGAGCACCACTTGCGCGCACAAAGTGCAATGTATGAAGACATCTCGTTGCCGGCTGGTTTGGAGATCGAACATGTTATGCCCCGTGGCTGGCGCACTCACTGGGACACGGTGCCTCCGATGTCGCCCGAAGACGCGGCGAAGCGCGACAAATACATCAATACGATTGGAAATCTGACGCTGGTGACCAAATCGCTCAACGCGTCGCTGTCGAACAGGCCTTGGACTGACGTGCAGGCAACGGGGCTGATGGAAGGTGGTCAGCCTGGCATGGGTAAGCGCAGCCTGATTGATTCCTTCAGCCTGCTCGTCCTGAATAAATCAATCCTGAAGGACCATGTCGAATCCTGGACCGACGACGATATTGCGGAACGCTCACGGAGAATGGCCGCGGCGGTCTGCGCTGTCTGGCCTGGGCCGACGGGAAACGGATGACGATTCGTTGCTCGGGTGTGCGTACAGGAGGAACACGAGGTTGACCGCAACTTTTACCGCCGCCCCAGGTTCCACTGTTGTTGTCCGCGACGAGGATTGGCTCGTCACCAAGATCGACCCAGCGACCGACGGCTTCTTTGTCCACGTAGTCGGCCTGTCTGAGTTGGTCCGCGACACTGAGGCGACGTTCTCGACCGCACTGGACGAGATCATCGAATCCGACCCGGCAGGGGTGCAGGTCAAGGGTGACGACTCTCATGGCTTCCGCAAGACGAAACTCTGGCTGGAAGCGATGCTGCGCAAGACGCCCGTGCCGATCGCCGACCCCGAACTGACGGTCGCCAATCGAGGTCTCGCCGACACGCTCAAGTACCAGCTCAAGGCCGTGCGGCAAGCCCTCGACCCCGACAATCTGCGGCCGCGCATCCTGCTCGCCGATGCTGTCGGCCTCGGCAAGACCCTCGAAATCGGCATGATCCTCGCGGAGCTGGTCCGCCGCGGCCGCGGTGAACGCATCCTGGTAGTCACCCCAAAACACGTGCTCGAGCAGTTCCAGATGGAGATGTGGACCCGCTTCGCCCTGCCGTTCGTCCGGCTGGACTCGGCAGGTATTCAGCGCATTCGCCGCGAGCTACCGGCCAATCGCAACCCGTTCACGTACTACAAGCGGATCATCATCTCGATCGATACGCTCAAGAGCGACAAGTACATTGCGCATCTGCGCAAGCAGCGCTGGGACGCGGTGGTCATCGACGAGTCGCACAACGTCACCAACGCGATGTCGCAGAACAACCGCTTGGCTCGTCTACTGGCCGCCCGGTCTGACGCGTTGATCCTCGCCTCGGCAACCCCGCACAACGGTAAGGCCGAGTCGTTCGCCGAGCTGATCCGCATGCTCGAACCCAGCGCGGTGAAGGCCGACGGCACCATCGACGAAGAGCAGGTCAGGCGCCTCATCATCCGCCGGCACCGTCATCACCCGGATGTGAAGGGCGAGGTCGGTTCGGACTGGGCCGAGCGTCTGGAGCCACGCAATCTGCTCGTCAAGGCTTCGCCGATCGAGAATCAGATCGCCCGTGAGCTCAATGATGTGTGGCTGCACCCACAGGGCAGCGCGCCGACCAGCGTCCCGCTGTTTCCGTGGACCCTCGCCAAGGCATTCCTATCGTCGCCCGCCGCGCTCGCCCAGTCCTGCAAGGAACGTCTCAAGCGGCAGGTGGAGCCGAAAGAGCAAGCCGCACTGAATAATCTGCTGACACTCGCTCAGCAGGCCGAGGCCGGAAAATCCGCGAAGTACGACGCTCTGGTCGAGTATCTCGCCAAAATCGGTGTCAGGAAAGGTAATGCGACCCGCGCGGTCGTGTTCGCCGAACGGGTGGCCACCCTAGGTTGGCTGCAGAAGCGCCTAATGAAGGACTTCGGGATCACCAAGGATCAGGTAGCGATCCTGCACGGTGGTCTGTCGGATGTTGAGCAGCAGGACATTGTGGAGTCTTTCAAGCTGGAATCCTCGCCGATTCGCATCCTGGTCACCGGCGATGTCGCCTCCGAAGGCGTGAACTTGCACAGCCAGTGCCACCACCTGATCCACTTCGACATACCATGGTCGCTCATCAGGATCGAGCAGCGCAACGGGCGCATCGACCGTTACGGCCAGAAGCATCGCCCGGAGATCACCACGCTGCTGTTGGAGCCCGACACTGACGAATTTGCTGGGGACATCAGGGTTCTCACCCGCCTGATCGAGCGTGAACACGAAGCGCACAAGGCTCTCGGTGACTCGGCGTCGCTAATCGGAACCTACGAGGTCAAGGCCGAAGAGGACGCGATCCGAGATGTGCTGGCCCGCAAGAAAAATCTTGACGATGTCGTCAAGACGGTCGCCCAGGTGCAGGCGTCCGGCGGCATGGACGGACTGCTGGCTCGCCTGATGACGATGCCCACCCAGGCCGCGTCGGAACAGCCGACGACGGAGCACCGAGGCATCTATGCCACCGATATCGACTATCTGTCCGACGCCCTCGACGAGTTCCTTAAGACACCGGGTCTGGAGCCGCCGTTGGGAGTGGCGTGGCAGCGCAACGACCAGCACAAGTCCGCGGTGCTCAAACCGCCGAAGGACTTGAAACAGCGCCTGCAGGTGCTGCCGCAGTCCTACTTGTCGGCGCGCAAGGTAACTGAGCTGTTCCGGTTGGCGTTCACAGTGGCGCGCGGGCAGCAGGAGCTCACGGCGGCTCGGTCGGGACAGTCCACCTCGGCATGGCCGGAGGCGCATTACCTCGCGCCGCTGCACCCGATTATGGACTGGGCCAGCGACCGGGCACTGGCCGAGCTCGGCCGCAACGAGGTGTTCGTGGTGCGCGGCGACGTCAATGCTCCGACCGTCCTAGCGCAGGCTACCCTGACGAACACGCTCGGGCAGGTTGTCGCGTCGAGCTATATCAACGTCGAATTTCCCTACGCATTCAGCGGATTCGCCCGTCCCTATCCGTCCGCCGAGGAGGCTATCGGTCACCTCAAGCTGGCAAGCATCAACACCGGCGACATCGCGGACGCCGATCAGCTGCAGCCGTACGTGAAGCATGCGGTGGCCTCGGCGGAGGCGGTGGTCGAGGGCCAGATCGATGCCATCAAGGCCGAGACACGCGGCCGCATCGACCGCTGGGTGGAGCGCAGCAAGAAGTGGGACGACGAAGCCGACGCGCTCGTCCAGCGAAAAGAATTGAAGGACAGGCGGACCCGCGTGCGCGAAGAGGCTGTGCTGGCCGAGGAGATGAATCCGGACCGGACGTTGATCCGGCCTCTGCTCGTGGTCATCCCTGCTGGTACATCCGTGGCTGACCTGATCGGAGAGAGCCGATGAGTGACGCGATCATCCTCGGCGGCGAGTTCGTCAGCGAGCACTACTTCGGCACCGACGCGACCAAGCAGTCATTTCGCTCGCGGGTTCTGGCCTGCCGTAAGGTGTGGGACGAGGTGAAAGCCAGCGTCGAGCCGACGGTCCGATCGCGCTATATGGAGGCCCGCGACCAGCTGGGCAAGTCCTTCGCGGCGCTCGATGAAGGCACCGTCGACCTGCCCGGCCTCTATGGCCAACTGCGCACCGCTCTGGGATTCGAGGGACTCGGATTCGACATCGAGCCAAGGGATTCCATCCTGACCATCCGTGCCAGCGGCCTGTCCGGTGCCGCGCCGTTGGCGCTGATCGACGCGCAGGCGAACCAAGAGTTGGAGGCGTTGCTCGACAAGGACAACGACAATCTGCTGCAGCCGTTCTCGGTGGATGAGAAGACCGAGCTGACTTCGGTGGCCCGACTGCTGTCGCACCTGTTTGTCGCCGAGGATGGACCTCAGTTCGCACTGGTTTTCGCCGGGTCGATTGTGCTGCTGGCCGAGCGCGAACGCTGGCCCGAAGGCCGTTACCTCGCTGTTGATTTGCAGCTGGTGGGGGAGCGCGCGGACGCCACCAAGGCCGGTGAAATCGACACCGCCTTGGCCTGCATATGTGCTGAGTCGGTGGCTCCGGACGCCGAGGGAAACATCTGGTGGACAGACGTTTTCGACGAATCGGTCAAGCACACCGTCGGTGTCTCGCAGGACCTGCGTGAAGGTGTGCGGTTGTCGATCGAGATCATCGCCAACGAGGTGGTGAGCCGCCGCCGGGCACAGGGTCTGGAACCGCTGCCGCAGGATCAGGCCCAGGTGCTGGCGCGGCAGTCGCTGCGCTTCCTGTACCGAATCCTGTTTCTGCTCTATGCCGAAGCGTCGCCCGAGATGGGTGTGCTGCCGGTCGGTGAACATGCCTACGAGCGTGGCTACAGCCTGGACCGGCTGCGTGATCTGACTCTCGTTGAGTTGGCAAGCCCACGGTCACTGAATGGGACCCATCTGTTCGATTCGCTGGGTGTGCTGTTCACGCGTATCGACAAGGGACATGACGGCGGCGTCGAGAACGACGAAGAAGGTTCGCGTGCACAAGGGTTGACGTTCAACGCGCTGAAAGCCGACCTGTTCCTCGGTCGCGCCACCGCGTTGATCGACGAGGTGAAGCTCGGCAACGGTGAGCTGCAGCGGGTGCTGCGACATCTGCTGCTCAGCAAGAAGCAGGCCGGCCGCGACCGTGGCTTCATCTCGTACGCGGAGCTGGGCATCAACCAACTCGGCGCCGTATACGAGGGCCTGATGAGTTACACCGGCTTTTTTGCCGGGACTGACTTGTATGAGGTTGCGAAGAACGGGGATTCGTCGAAAGGCTCCTGGGTCGTTCCGCATGATCGGATCGACGGCATCAGCGAGGCCGACTTCGTCCGTGCCGTCGACGAGAACACTGGCGAGAGCAAGCCAGTTTTGCACCAGCGCGGAACCTTCGTGTTCCGGCTGGCCGGCCGTGAACGCCAGCAATCGGCCTCCTACTACACCCCTGAGGTGTTGACCCGCTTCACGGTGAGTCAAGCCCTCGCGGAGCTGCTCGACCAGGACGGCAGAACGACGACTGCCCGCGAGATTCTCGACCTCACTGTGTGCGAGCCCGCACTCGGGTCCGGGGCGTTCGCGATCGAGGCCGTGACGCAGCTCGCCGAGCAATACCTCACCCGCCGCCAGCACGAACTGGGCGAGCGCATCGACCCGGACCAGTACGCGGCAGAACTGCAAAAGGTCAAGGCGTACTTGGCATTACATCAGGTCTACGGGGTAGACCTGAATGCGACGGCGGTCGAATTCGCGGAAATCTCCCTGTGGCTGGCGACCATGGGCAAGGGTCTGGCGGCGCCGTGGTTCGGTCTGCATCTGCGGCGCGGAAACTCCCTTATCGGCGCCCGAAAGGTACTGGACGGTGGCGTATTTGAGTTTCTGAAGCCGAGCGCCGGCTGGGGGAGCACGGTCGAGGCGAAGGAGGCAAAGACTCTTGCGCCCGTTGAACTGAAGCGCTTGCAGGAGTGGCGCAAGGTGCTCAAGCCAAAGCTGACTGCGGCGCAGGTCAAGGAATTGAAGGCGCTGACGAGTCGTGCCGAACGACTCTGGGATTTCGCGGCCCGCCGTCTACAGATCGCCGAGGCGGAAATCCGGCGCAACATCGAGGTATGGGGTGCCACAGACCTCCCCGTCGGTGGCGCTGTTACCCGCGAGCAGGTCGAGGCTTCGCTTGCGGATTCGAGCGGTGCCTACCGGCGTCTTCGCCGTGCCATGGACGCGTGGTGCGCGCTGTGGTTCTGGCCGCTGACCACCGATGTTGCCCCGCCGACGGTTGGCCAGTGGATCGAGGTGATGAAGGCCCTGCTCGGAGTTGAGGGCAAGGTGAAGCGTGGGCACGAAGAGCAGCTGACTTTCGGCGACGCCGTTACTTGGGACGAATTGGAAGAGGCCGAGGCAACCGATCTGGCCTTTGCTTTTGTTGCGGACGTTCCACGGCTTGTGGCCGACAATCCGTGGTTGGGCGAATGCGAACGCATCGCGAATCGGTACGGGTTCTTCCACTGGGAGCTCGAATTCGCGCCGGTCTTCGAGAACGGCGGATTCGATCTACAGGTCGGAAACCCGCCCTGGGTGCGGCCCCGCTCGGATGTCGAGGCGCTGCTCGCCGAGGGCGACCCGTGGTTCTCATTGAAGGCGAAGGCGACGCAAGCCGAAGTTGCCCAGCACCGGGAGGCAGCTTTGGACCGGCCGGGGATTCGTGATCTGGTTATCGGCGGGACAGCCGAAGTTGCCTGCACCGCGGCATTTGTCGGCGACGAGCGGATGTACCCGCATCTGAAAGGCCTCCAGCCGGACCTCTACCGGTGTTTCATGGAACGGACCTGGCGAAACGCCAAATCAACAGGTTCGGTCGGCCTCATTCATCCCGAGACGCATTTCACAGACGAGAAGGCGGGGTTGTTGCGGTCTGCGACGTATCGGAGGTTGCGGCGGCACTGGCAGTTCTTGAACGAGCTTCA
>NZ_JBJIAK010000027.1:0-84481 GCF_045310915.1 Mycobacterium sp. SMC-17
AATTTCAGGAATCCGCGAGGTCCCAGTCGGTGGGTTCGGCCGTCCGCGAGCACTCACCCAATCTAAATGTCGGTGGGGCTGGCCCGGCTGTCCGCCGAGGATCCGACGCTGCGCATCGAGCAGAACCCGCAGACCCACCAGATCGTGTTGTGGTGCATGGGCGAAGCCCATTCCGCGGTGGTCCTGGACGCGCTGTCGCGGCGGTTCGGGGTCGCCGTCGACACCACGGAACTGCGCGTGCCGCTGCGAGAGACGTTCGGCGGCAACGCGAAAGGCCACGGTCGGCACGTCAAGCAGTCGGGCGGGCACGGGCAGTTCGCGGTGTGTGACATCACCGTCGAGCCGCTTCCGGAAGGGGCCGGATTCGAGTTCGTCGACAAGGTCGTCGGCGGGGCGGTGCCGCGCCAGTTCATCCCGAGCGTGGAGAAAGGCGTTCGCGCCCAGATGGATCGGGGCATCTGCGGGTATCCGATGGTCGACATCCGCGTGACACTGCTGGACGGCAAGGCGCACAGCGTGGACTCCTCGGACTACGCCTTCCAGCTCGCGGGCGGGCTGGCGCTGCGGGAGGCGGCCGCCGCCGCGTCGGTCAATCTGCTCGAACCCATCGACAGCGTGCACATCGTGGTGCCCGACGAAATGGTCGGTGCCGTGATGAGCGACCTGTCCGGTCGGCGTGGTCGCGTACTGGGCACCGACACCGCCGGCGATTCCTGCACCGGCATCGACGCCGAGATTCCGGAGATCGAGCTGACCCGCTACCCGATCGAACTGCGGTCGTTGTCCCACGGCGCCGGGTCCTTCACCCGCACCTTCGCCCGGTACGAACCGATGCCCGAGGCGGTGGCGGCGCGGGTGCGCTGATCCCGCCACAGTGATCCACGACTTTGGCAAACCTGATCGTGACTGACATCACCCGATGTCATAGTGTCGTCAGATTCGTGCGCGCGCGGGCGGGCACCAGGGATGTCAAAGGGGACACCGGTGGGGACACAGTCGGGGCTCAGTCTGCGTAAATCCGGCCGGTACCGCCTGGCAGTGCTTGCCGCCGCCATGGGTATCGCGGCGGCGACCAGTCAGAACGTCGCCTGGGCCGAGACCGGCACGACCGATTCACCCGGCGCGTCGGTGGGCCAGTCCGGGCCGCAGAAGCCGGGCCCCGCCAAGCCCAAGCCGGCGAGCACCGACAAGAAGGACAAGAAGAAGCCCGGCAAGAAAGCCGGCAAGGCCGAGACCGGCGTGGACAAGGCCGGCACGTCGGACGCCTCCGGCACCAAGCCGGACACGGCGCCCGATACGTCGGTCACCGACCCCAAGTCAGACGTGGAACCGGAAGCCAAACCGGAGCCCAAGTCCGACCCGAAGCCGGCCGCCAAGCCCGACCCCAAGCCGGCCGTCAAACCGGCGAAGAAGGGCTCCGATTCGGTCAAGCCTGCTGGCGACGGCAAAAAGGCACCTAAGCTCCAGCCCGCCACCGCGAGCGTCCCCGCCAAGGACGCGACGGCCGGCTCCCGCGCCGCCACAGCTGCCACCGCCCCGGCCGCGGCAACCGACAGCATCGCCCCCGCGCCGGTCAAGACGCCCGCGCCGACCACCCGGCTCGCCGCCCTGTCCGCGACCAACAACACCGTCGGCACCCTGACGACGCCGACGCCGACGCCACCGCAGCCGCTGAACCCGATCGCGAAGATCATCCAGCTGCCCGGTCGCCTCATCAACACCGTTCTGCAGGTGCTCGATCTGACGGTCTCGCAGAGCGGCCCCAAGAGCCCGTTCAACTGGTCGCCGATTTCCGAGGCGCTGTTCGCGGGGTTCCGCCGCATCGAGGACATGCTCGGGCTGAGCAAGACGCCCACCGCGGCGCCCGTCGTCCCGGAGCTGACCTACACCGGGCCAACCAGTGGCGACACCCCGACGGTGGAGCAGTTCCTGAACGCCTCGGCCAACGCCTATGTGCTCGGCGCCCAGCCGGGCGATCTGAAGCCGTTCACCGTCAACGGTTTTCAGATGCAGACGTTCAATCCGTTGTCCGGCGCCGTCGGCAAGGCGTGGGTGACGCCCGAGGGCCAGATCATCGTCGCCTACCAGGGCACGACGGGCGGCACAAACCTGTTGTTCCACCCGCTGATCGCGCTGTCGCAGATCTTCACGGACATGCAGATCATCTTCACCCACACGACGCCGCAGGCGTTCTGGGATTCGTTGGCGTTCGAGCGGAAGGTCGAAGCAGCGGCCCTCGAGCAGGGTTACACCACCGACGACATCTTCGTCACCGGTCACTCACTGGGTGGTTGGGAGGCGCAGTTCGTCGCGCAGAAGACCGGTCGCGGCGGCATCGGCTTCGAAGGCCCCGGCCTGAACACCTCGGTCCCGGGCAACGGCATCAACTCGAACTTCGTGAACATCGAGACCTACGGCGACACCGCGGCGTACTTCGCCACCGACCTGCCGGGGCTGCAGCCGTTCATGCCGGCCTACGACCCCACCGGCGGCAGCAAGCCGCACTACGGCAACATCGTGATGATCGGCGACCCGGATGCGGTGAACCCGCTGTTCAACGCGTCCGCGCTGTGGGGCCCGAACCCGATCAACAACATCATCTTCGCCGTCGACATCCTCGGTAACTTCTTCGAGCACCACCTGCCCGGCATGCAGGCCTACAACCTCGGCGTCGCACCGGATCCCGGCGTGGTGCCGTGGCTGGGCTCCTACACCGGGCCGATCAACGACTGGGCCGACCTCGACATCTACGAACTGCAGCAGGCCGCCTCCGACGCCGGTGTCCTGATCGCCCCGTAACCAGGGATTTGTGCACGATTTTCCGCGGCTGGCGCGGAAAATCGTGCACAAATCCCCGTTGATGGAACCGCGGGGCCGCCGCAAACGTCCGAATCTGTGTGCTCGACGACTACCTTCGCCGCCACGACGGCGTAATCACCCGCGCCCAAGCCCTGACCGCAGGGATCAGCGATGACGCCATCAGCCGCCGAGTCCGCTCCGGCCACTGGCTGCGCTGCGCCCCCGGAGTGTTCTTCGTCGACGATCGCGCATTCAGCGATGCGGCCCGCGTCCGCAGTGCAGTGTGGTCCTACGGCCCAGCGGCCACCGCCAGCGGACTGGCCGCCGCGTGGTGGCTGGGGATCACTCACTACGCGCCGGAGACGGTGGAAGTCACCGTGCCGAAGGTCAGCAATCACCGCAAGCGCGACGGCATCCGGGTCCGCCGCCGTGACTTGCAGCCACAGGACATCGTCGAACGCGACGGACTGCGAGTCACCGCGCTTCCACTGACCGTCATCGAAGCCGCGACGCGGCGCGGCGGTGGCGCCAGACTCATGGACACCGCGTTGCAGCGTCACGTCGAGCTGAAGAAACTCTGGGAGGTGCACCTGCGCAACAAGGGACGACACGGATCGCCTGCGGCTCGGATACTGTTGCTGGCCGCCGAAGACGGGGCCCGGTCGCAGGCTGAACGCCTACTCGTAAAACTTTTGCGCCGTAACAAGATCACCGGGTGGAAGGCCAACTGCCCGGTCGCCGGATACAAAGTCGACATCGTGTTTCCGGCAGCAAGACTCGCCATCGAAGTCGACGGCTGGGCCTATCACAGCAGTGCTGACGACTTCGAGAACGACCGAAAGCGGCAGAACGCCATCTCGCTGCTCGGTTATCAGATTTTGCGGTTCACGTGGCTCGACCTGACCGAATATCCCGACCGGGTGCTCGCCGAAATCCGGAATGCCCTGCTGTCCAGGCACGCCGCCTGAAAATTTGTGCACGATTTTCCGCGGCAACCGCGGAAAATCGTGCACAAATCCCTGGGTCAGAGCAGGCCGAGCAGCTGCAGGTCGGTGATGTACTTGACGATCACCGGCGCGGTGACGTGCGGAATGTCCTTGTCCGGGCCCAGTTTGGCCTCCTGCACGGCCTCGCGGAACACGACCACCGGTGCGATGGAGCCGTTGTGCGGGTGTTCCGGCTTCTGGTAGTTGTGCAGCAGCGGCAGCAGTGACGCCTGGCGCTGCCGGTCCGGCAGCGCCCGCAGGGTGGTCTCGAAGCGGGCCAGCCATTCGGCGTAATCATCAACGCGGGCAATGGAATACCCGGCGTCGATCAGCCAGTCGACGAACTCGTCCATGCCCAGGCCGTCCGAGTGCGGGTTCATCACGTGATAGGTGACGAACTCGCCCGCGGGCCGCACGCCGAGCGTGTCGATGGCCTCGGCGATGAATTCGACGGGCAGCCCGTCGTAGTGCGCGGCCTGCCGCTTGCCCTCGGCGTCCCGCTCGTAGAACGAGTACGGCGCGATGCCGGTCGCCACGAGCGAGAACATCATGCGGGTGAACATGTCCGGCAGGTTGAGCTGCCCGGCGTACGACGTGTCCGCGAGGATCATGTCGCAGCGGAACACCGAAACCGGCAGTCCGCAAAGGTCATTCGCCTCGCGCAGCAGCACCTCACCGGCCCACTTGCTGTTGCCATAGCCGTTGGCGTAACCGTCGTGCACGGCACGCACCGGGCTCATCACGCGCACGTCGGCCTCTTCGGTGAATGTGCCCGGCGCCAGCTGGTCACCGACGCCGATGGTCGAGACGTAGATGTACGGCTTCTGTCGGGTGGTCAGCGCGATGCGGATCAGCTCGGCGGTGCCGAGCGCGTTGGGTCCGAAGAGCTCGCTGTACGGCAGCACGTGGTTCACCAGCGCGGCGGGGTCGACGATGACGTCGACTTCGTCGGCCAGTCGCTGCCAAACCTCCTGCGACAGACCCAGATTCTCGTCGCCCTTGTCGCCGGCGATGACCTCGAGGTGATCGGCGGCCAGGGCCTGGTAGTGCGCCAGCAGCTTCGGATCACCGGAGTCGAAGGTGGCATCCAGCCGCGCCCGAGCCTCGTCGTCGGACTTGGCGCGCACCAGCGCGATCACCTTGCCGTCGACTAGGTCCATGCGCTCCAGCCATTCCAGCGCCAGATAGCGACCCAGGAATCCGGTTGCGCCCGTCAGCAATACGGTGCGAACCTCGGAGGCCGGTCCCGGCAGCGACGGCGCGGCGGCCAACGTCGCGGCGTCGATGAACTTGTCCAGCGTCAGGTCCGCAGCCCGCACCTCGACGGCGTTCTTGCCGTGCACCGAGCTGAAGCTGGGACGCTTGGCGCCACCGCTGCGTTCGTTCTCGATGTAGGCGGCCAGCGCTGCCAGATCGTTGGCGGGGCTGACGATGATGCCGACCTGCACCTCGACACCGAAGATCTCCTCGAGCAGGTTGCCGAAGGTCAACGCCGACAACGAGTCTCCACCCAAATCGGTGAAGTGGGCGTCGGCCGACACCTCGCCCGACGCACCGAGCAGCGCGCTCGCCGCACGGATGACGGTCGGCAGGGCCGGGCCCTCCGCGCCGTGCTGCCGCAGTTCGCGGAGTTCATCAGCTTGTCCGGCAGCAAGACTCACGTACAGATCTTCCAGCGCCGGGCCGTAGTGCGCCTTGAGCTTCGGCCAGGCCAGCTTGCGGATGCCGGTCAGCAGCCCGTTCTCCAGCGAGAAAGGTTCCGTCTCGATGATGAAGTCGCGGGGGATCTCGTAGGACTGCAACTCGGCGGCCTTGGCGACCTCCTGCAGCGAGTCACTGATCCGCTGCTTCAGCTCGGCGGAATCCCAACGGGCCAAGGCATCTTCGGTCGGAACCACGACGGCCAGCAGGTACGGCTGCGCGCTGTTGCCGTAGACGTAGATCTGCCGGACCAGCGGGCTGTTGTTGCTGAACGCCGCCTCCAGCTTGGCCAGCGTGACGAACTCGCCCTGCGCCAGCTTCAGCACGTTGTTGCGGCGGTCGACGTACTGGATCTGGTCGGGACCGATCTCGGCGACGACGTCGCCGGTGCGGTAGAAACCGTCCTCGTCGAAGACGCTCGCGGTGACCTCGGGCCGCTTGTAGTAACCCGGGAACAGGTACTGGGTCTTCACCAGCAGCTCACCGCGCGGGTAGGGCTGGTCGGTCAGGTAGTAGCCCAGGTCTGGCACGTCGACCAGCTTGTAGTCCAGGGTCGGCGGACGCTGGATGACGCCGTCGAAGAAGACCATGCCGGCCTCGGTGGAGCCGTAGCCCTCCAGCAGGTGGATACCGAGGAACTTCTCGACCCACGCCTTGAGCTCGTCGGTGATGGGCGCCGAGCCGGTCATCGCCTTGATGTAGCGGCCACCGATCAGGTTCTGCCGCATGTCGGCCATCACTTGCTGCTCGATGTCGTCGCGCTCGGCCTCACCGGCACCGGCGGGCACCAGCTTGTCGACGCGGCTCTGGAATTCGAGGTACAGCATCTCCCAGACGCGGGGCACCAGGTTCAGCTCGGTGGGCCGCGCCAACGCGAAATCCTCGAGCAGAGTGGACAAGTCGCTCTTGGCGGCGAAGTAGACGATGCCGCCGTTGGCCAGGCTGGAGTACAGGATGCCGCGGCCCATGACGTGGCTCATCGGCATGAACGCCAGGTTGATCGACGACTCACTGGGTCCGAACCATGCCGTGCTGGCGCGCCGCCAGAAGCTCGTCATGTTGCTCTCGGGGTACATCGCACCCTTGGGCGCACCGGTCGAGCCGGACGTGTAGATCAGCAGGGCGAGTGGGTCGGCCTCTTCGGAGACCGGGGTCGGGGCGTCCGGCAGTTCGCGGCCGCGGCTCAGCACGTCGCCGAAGGTCTCGACCGTGACGTTCAGGCCGGACAGGGCGTCGCGCGCCTGGTCGATGGCCTCACGCTCGTCGTCGACCTCCGGGTGGTGGTCGAACACCAGGAACCGGGCGGGCGCGGGGCCACCGACCGCGAGTTCGACTGCGTCGGCGACGTAGTCCACGCTGACGGCGATCAGCACCGGTTCGGTCTCGGCGACGATCGGCAGCAGCGACGACGCCGCGGAACTGGTCTGCAGCGGCACCGAGACGGCGCCGATCTGCCCGAGCGCGGTGTCGATGACGGTGTAGTCGGTGCTGGTGAAACCGAGGATGGCGACGCGGTCGCCGGCCTTCACACCGTCAGCGTGCAGGGCGGCGGCGACGGCGCGGATGCGGTCCCACAGTTCGGCGTAGGTGATGGTGTCGTACTTCGGCAGCAGCCGGGCCACGGTGCGGCCGTTCTCGGTGACGAACTCGACGGCGCGCTGCCCGAGGGCGGTCCGGTCGGCGTAGCCCTCGATGACGGTCTTCACGATCTCGGGCAGTCGCATGCCGGGCTTTTCGACCGACTCGGCGACCGACTGCAATGGCACGGCCGCGGCGAACTGCGGATCATTGGCGGACAATTCGGCGATCCGGCGGGCGAGCCCGTCGGCAGTGCTCTCGGCATGGTCAATCGACATGAAAAAACCTCACGAAAAATCGAAATCTCGAATGGGGTAGGCCCCGTTGCATCCCCACTAATTGAATGACGCTGGCGCGGCCGCCGTTGTTCCGGCGATTTCCTGCCAGTTCCCTGTGATTTGTGCACGATTTTCCGCGGTCACCGCGGAAAATCGTGCACAAATCACAGTGGTCGGCTCAGAGCAGGCCGAGCAGCTGCAGATCGGTGATGTACTTGACGATCACCGGGGCCCCGATATGCGGGATGTCCTTGTCCGCACCGATTTTCGCGTTCTGCACCGCAGCACGGAACCGATCGACCGGGGCGATCGAGCCCGCCACCGGGTAGCTCGGCTGCTGGTAGTTGTGCAGCAGCGGCAGCAGTGACGCCTGGCGCTGGCGGTCCGGCAGGCCGCGCAGAGCCGTCTCGAACCGGGCCAGCCAGTCGGCGTAATCGTCAACGCGCGCAACAGGATAACCCGCCTCGATCAGCCAGTCGACGAACTCGTCCATGCCGATGCCGTCGTCGTGCGGGTTCATCACGTGGTACGTCTCGAAGGTCGAGTCGGTTTCACCGGCCGCGACCTGCACGGCCAGCGTCGAGATGGATTCGGAGACGAACTCGACCGGCAGCCCGTCGTAGTGCGCCCGCCGGCGCTGACCCGAGGCATCCAGCTCGTAGAACGACTTCGGCGCGATGCCGGTGGCCACCAGCGAGAACATCATGCGGGTGAACATGTCCGGCAGGTTGAGCTGACCCGCGTAGGTGGTGTCGGCCAGGATCATGTCGCAGCGGAACACCGAAACCGGCAGTCCGCAAAGGTCATTCGCCTCACGCAACAGGACCTCGCCGGCCCACTTGCTGTTGCCGTAGCCATTGGCGTAGCTGTCGTCCACCGGCCGCACGGCGCTCATCACGCGTACGTCAGCCGCCTCGACGAACTCGCCGGGTGCGACGCTGCCGCCCACCGCGATGGTCGAGACGTAGGCGAACGGCTTGATGCGTGTGGTCAGGGCGATCCGGATCAGCTCGGCGGTGCCGAGGGCGTTGGGGCCGAACAGCTCGCTGTAGGGCAGCACGTGGTTGACCAGGGCGGCCGGGTCCACAATGAAGTCGACAGTGTCGGCCAGCCGCTGCCAAACCTCTTGAGAGAGGCCGAGATTGGCTTCACCCTTGTCGCCCGCGATGACCTCCAGGTGGTCGGACAGCGACCGGTAGTGCGCCAGCAGCTTCGGATCGCCGGAGTCGAACGTCGCGTCGAGCCGGGCCCGGGCGTCGGCGTCGGACTTGCCGCGCACCAGGGCGATGACCTTACCGTCGACCAGGTCCATGCGCTCCAGCCACTCCAGCGCCAGGTAGCGGCCCAGGAATCCGGTTGCGCCCGTGAGCAATACGGTCCGCACCTCCGACGCGGGGCCGGGCAGCGACGGGGCGGCGGCCAAGGTCTCGGCGTCGATGAACTTGTCCAGCGTCAGGTCCGCGGCGCGCGCCTCGGTGGCGTTCTTGCCGTGCACCGTGGAGAACGTCGGCCGCTTGCTGCCCGCGCGCTCTCCTTCGATGTAGGCCGCTACGCCCGCGAGGTCGGTGGCCGGGCTGACGATCACGCCGACGGGCACCTCGACCTCGAAGATCTCCTCCAGCAGGTTGCCGAAGGTCAACGCGGACAACGAATCTCCGCCCAGGTCGGTGAAGTGGGCGTCGCCGGCAACCTCGGAGGCGGACGCCCCGAGGGTGGCACTGACAGCGCGCAGCACGGTCTCGAGCACCGGCGCATCGGACGCGCGCAGTGAACGCAGCGCCCGCAGTTCAGCGGCCTGCCCTTCGGCCAGCTCGGCGTACAGCTGCTCCAGCTCGGCGCCGTACCGGGCCTTCAGCGTGGGCCAGGCCAGCTTGCGGACGCCGGTGAGCAGCCCGTTCTCCAGCGAGAACGGTTCGGTCTCGATGATGAAATCGCGCGGCACCTCGTACGACTGCAGCCCGGCCTCACGGGCCACCGTCTGCAGTGCGTCGGCCAGTTCGGGCCGCAGCGCCTCGGCGTCAGAAACGCCGCTCAAAGCTTCTGCGGTAGGCACGATCACGGCCAGCAGGTACGAACGAGAGCTGTTGCCGTACACGTAGATCTGGCGGATCAGCGGGCTGGTGCCGAACGCAGCCTCCAGCTTGGACACCGTCACGAACTCGCCCTGTGCCAGCTTCAGCACGTTGTTGCGGCGATCGAGGTACTGCAGGTGATCAGGACCGAGCTCGGCGACGATGTCACCGGTCCGGTAGAAGCCGTCGGCGTCGAAAACGTCAGCGGTGACGTCGGGCCGCTTGTAGTAGCCGGGGATCAAATCCGTTGACTTCAAGAGCAATTCGCCGCGCGGATGCGGACGGTCGGTGGAGAGGTAGCCGAGTTCGGGCACGTCGACCAGCTTGTAGTCGAGCACCGGCGGACGGCTCACGTGGCCGCTGACCATGACGCCGCCGGCCTCGGTAGAGCCGTACGCCTCCATCAGCTCCAGCCCGAGGAACTTCTGTACCCAGGCCTTGAGTTCGGGCGAGATCGGCGCCGACCCCGTCATGGCGACCAGCTGCCGCCCGCCGATCAGGCTGACACTGCGCTCATCGAGCACCTGCTGTTCGGCGACGCCGTCGAGGGCGCGGCGGTCGACCTCGCTCTGCACCTCCTGGTGGATCATCTCCCAGACCCGGGGCACGAACGTCATCTGCGTCGGCCGCACCAGCGCGATGTCCTCCAGCAGGGTGGACAGGTCGCTCTTGGCGGCGAAGTACACGGTGCCGCCGTGGGCCAGCGTGCGGTAGACGGTGCCGCGGCCCATCATGTGGCTCATCGGCAGGAAGCTCAGGACGATCGACGGCAGCGCGGGCTGCTGGTGCGTCAGGCCCGTCCGCCACGCGTTGGTGACGAGGCGCTCGGGGTACATGGCGTCCTTGGGGGTACCGGTGCTGCCGGAGGTGTAGATCAGCACCAGCAGGGGATCCACGTCCGCGGACACAGCGGGCTCGACGGCCGGCAGCGCGCCACCGCGCGCGACCAGATCCGCAAGAGTCTCGACCACGACGCCACGCTCGGCCAGACGCGCGACCGCCCGTTCGATGGCCTCGCGCTCGTCGTCGACCGCGGCGTGGTGGTCGAACACGACCACCCGCGTCAGTGCGGCGCCGGCGCCCAGAACCAGTTCGACGGCATCGTCGAGGAACTTCACATCGGCGAACAGCGCGCGGGGTTCGGTCTCGTCAAGAATGGGGCGCAGCTGCTCGACGGGTGCGCTGGTCTGCAGCGGAACGGCGACGACGCCGGCGCGGGCCAGGGCGGTGTCGACGATCGTGAACTCGGCGCTCGTGAAGCCGAGCATGGCGACGCGGTCGCCGGGGGCGACGGCGTCGGGCCCGCTGAGCAGGGCGTTGTCGACGGCCTGTATCTGCTGCCAGACCTCGCCGTAGGTGATGGTGTCGTAGCGTGGCAGCAGCCGCGCGACAGTGCGGCCGTTCTCGGTGACGTACTCGACGGCGCGCTGTCCGAGCGCAGGCCGGTCGGCGTAAGCGGCCATGACCGTGTGGATGATTTCAGGGAGCCGGATGCCGGGCTCTTCGAGTGCGGCGGCGACCCCGGCGAGGGGGCGCGCGGCGGCAAGTTGGGGGTCGGCAGCGCAGAGGTCAGCGATGCGCTGCGTCAGCTCGTCGGTAAATACGGTTTCTTCGTTCGACATAACAACCTCATCAATTGGTTCACCAGCGTCGCCAATTACAACGTTAGCAAAACTAACGATATGCCCGTAATGGCTGTGGGAGAAACCACACCTATTGTTCAGCGCTCGGAGGTCGATTGCACCTGCGGCGGTGCGATCGGCGCCGCCACCTTCGCGCCCGCCTGCGTTTCGTACGCACCTTCGTCACGGCCGAGCGCGATGGTCGCGGCCGCCATGGCACCGATGGACACCACGAGCGCGACGGCCTCGGCACCGGTCGTGTCGAAGCCCTCACCGAGCACCAGGGCGCCGAGTACGACAGCCACCACCGGTTCCAGCACCAGCATGGTCGGCACCGACGTCTGCAGCGCGCCGGCGTGGAAGGCCGACTGCTGCAGTACGGTCGCGACCGCTCCCAAGATGATGAGCAGGTACGGCGCCGGCGTCGTCAGCAACCCGAGCCAGCCCCGGTGCTGCAGGATCGCCATGAAGATCTTGGTGACGACCGCGACGACACCGAACAGCACGCCGACTCCGACGGCCAGCAGGACCGCGCGGGCCCAGCCGCTGCACCGCAGCGCCAACAGCACGCAACCGATGATCACCGCGGCACACACCGCGGCGACCAGCACGATAACCCCAGGTGAGGCCAGGTGTTCGTCGCGTTCAGGCCGCGCGAGCACGACGAATCCCGCCAGCCCGATGGTCAGCAGGCCGGCCCACATCCACTCCCCGCGCGTCACCCGGCGGTGTGCCTGGCGTGCGCTCAGCGGCAGCGCGAACAGCAATGCCGACACCAGCAGTGGCTGCACCACCAACAGAGATCCGTGTGCCAATGCCAGCGCCTGGAAGACATAGCCGGCGACGGCCGCGCCGGTGCCGGCCCACCACAACCGCCGGCTCAGCAGCGTCGACAGCATGACGACGCTGACGCCGTGCTCGGGCGGCACATCGATGGTCGCGCGCTGGCGCACCACGATGCCGACAGCGGCGCAGACGGCCGCGCAGAGGGCGAACAGCACCACGAGTCCGTGTTGAATCAACGGAGGCGTCCGATCAGCGTGGCCGCGTACCGCGCCACGGGGCTCACCGGAAACATCACGCCCAAAGGGTAGTCGAGCGGGACTATCTGTCCCACTCGCGAACCGAGCGTTCACCTCCACCGAGCAACGATCCGCGCCGCCGAGCGTGCGCCTCGGCGTGGCCGACCGCGGCAAGTCGCCTCGTCAGCCCCCACGCTCGGAACCAGCGCACCCGCGACGCGCCGGTCCGATTTATTGAAACCTTAAATATCTCTTATTTTTCTTAGACTTGAGGTACGGTCGGTGCCATGCACACCAGGATCGCTCTCGTCACCGGCGCTTCCCGCGGCATCGGAGCCGCCGTGGCCCAGCAGCTCGCCGGACCGAACACCCACGTCCTGGTGAACTACCGCGAGAAGGCCAAGCGCGCCAACGCCGTCGTCGACGGCATCCGGGCCGCCGGCGGCCAGGCCTCCGCGCTCGGCGCCGACGTGTCCGACGCCGCCGCGACCAAGGCCATGATCGACCGGATCGACAGCCGGTTCGGGCGCCTGGACATGCTGGTGCTCAACGCGTCCGGCGGTCTCGAGTTCGGCGCCGCAGCCGACTACGCGATGCGGCTGAACCGCGATGCCCAGCTGCGGCTCGTCGACCTGGCGCTGCCGCTGATGCCCGCCGGCGCGCAGATCGTGTTCGTCACCAGCCACGAGGCGCACTGCTATCCGCACCTGCCGGTGCCCGACGCCTACGCCCCCATCGCCGCCAGCAAGCGCGCCGGCGAAGACGCGCTGCGGGCGCTTCGGCCCGAATTCGACCGGTGCCGAATCGGATTCACGATCGTCTCGGGCGACATGATCGAGGGCACCATCATCGCCAGGCTGTACGAGCGTCGCGACCCGCAAGCGGTCGGGGCGCGCCGCAGCCAGGGCCCACTGCCGACCATCGAGCAGTTCGCGTCGGCCATCACCATCGCCGCGACCGGGCGAGACCTGCGGGACACCGTGTACGTCGGCGGCGAGGACCATCTGGTCCGGCCGGCGTGATCAGGGCTCGAGAATCACTTTGATGGCTGTGCGCTGATCCATCGCCGTGTACGCGTCTGCGACCTGAGCCAGCGGCAGGGACAGGTCGAAGACCCGGCCCGGCTCGATGGCGCCGGACAGCACGTCCGGCAGCAGCTCGTCCAGGTAGGGACGGACGGTGGCCATGCCGCCCGCGACGTGGATGTTGGTGTTGAACAGCTGCCGCACCGGCAATTCCGGGGCGCCGGCCGGTACCCCGACGAACCCCAGAGAGCCACCGGGACGGACGGCCCCCAGCGCCTGGCGCATCGAATCCTTGGTGCCGACGCACTCCAGCACGGAGTCGGCGCCGACACCGCCGAGGAGCTCCTCGATGGCCGCGATCCCCTCGTCACCGCGTTCGGCGACGATGTCCGTGGCTCCGAAGGCCCGGGCCTGATTCTGCCGGTCCTCGTGTCGCGACATCGCGATGATCCGTTCCGCACCAAGGCGTTTCGAGGCCAGCACCGCACACAGCCCGACGGCGCCGTCACCCACGACGACCACGGTGGCACCGGCGTGCACGTTCCCCGACCGGGCGGCGTGGTGGCCGGTGGACATGACGTCGGCCAGGGTCAGCAGGTGCGGGAGCAGTTCTGCGTCAGGCGATTCCGGCACCTTGACCAGGGTGCCGTCGGCGAAGGGCACCCGCACGTACTGGCCCTGCGCCCCGTCGAGCGCCTCGCCGGTCTTGGCGGTGCCGCCCCACACCCCGAAGTTGACGCACGAGGTGGTGATGCCGTTGCGACAGTGCACGCAGGTGCCGTCACTGTCGGTGAACGGCGAGATGACGAAGTCCCCGACGCGCACATCCCTGACCTCGGCGCCGACAGCTTCCACGACCCCGATGAACTCGTGGCCGATCGGATGCGGCGCAGGCGTCGGACGCACCCCGCGGTACGGCCAGAGGTCCGAACCGCACACGCAGGTCCGCACCACGCGGACCACCGCATCGCCCGGTGACTGAATCGTCGGATCGGGGCGCTCCTCGAATCGAATATCGCCCGGCCCGTGGATGATCGTGGTCTGCACGGCTGTCCCGCCCCTTTCAGGTGTCGAATCCGACCCCTGAGTCTTGCCGAATCAGCCCGTCGGCGCGAGTACCAGTCCGCCGGTGGCGGCCGGAGCGGGTGCCACCGGCGCCGGAACCGCGGCTGGTGCCGCGGCGGGCACCGCTGCCGGAACCGCCGCGGGCACGGCCACCGGAACCGCTGCGGGTACCGCGGCCGCGACGGGAGCGGGGGCCGGCAGTGCGACCGGAGCGACGGCCGGCGCGGGCACCGGAGCTGGAGCGGGCGCCGGGGCCGGCGGCGGCACCGGAGCGCCCACGCCCAGCACGCGCAGCAGGTCCGGCTTCATGGCCTGCAGCTGCTGGCCCCAGTAACCCCAGCTGTGGGTGCCGTCCTTCGGGAAGTTGAAGACCGCGTTGCGGCCACCGGCCTGCTGGTACACCTTCTGGAAGTCCCGGTTGGAGCTGATGGTCAGGTTCTCCAGGAACTGGGCGCTGTAGAGGATGCCCAGGTCGCCCGGGGTGTCGAGGTCGGACGGCGTGCCGTTGCCGCAGTACACCCAGACGGCGGTGTTGTTGGCCACCAGCTGCCGGACGTTGACGGTCGGGTCGTTGCGCTTCCAGGCCGGGTCGCTGGCGATACCCCACATCTGGGTCGGGTTGAAACCGCCGGCGTCCTTCATGGCGAAGCCGATCAGCGTGGGCCACAGACCCTGGGACGGGTTGAGGAAGCCCGAGAGCGAGCCCGCGAAGATGAACTGTGCCGGGTGCCAGATCGCGAGCGTCAGCGCCGAGCCGCCCGACATCGACAGGCCGACGACGGCGTTGCCGGTCGGCTGCACGCCCCGGTTGGCGGCCAGCCAGGCCGGCAGCTCCTGGGTCAGGAACGTCTCCCACTTGTAGGTGATGACGCCATTGTTGTTGGTGGCCGGCTGGTACCAGTCGCTGTAGAAGCTGGACTGCCCGCCGACCGGCATCACCATCGAGACGCCGGACTGGTAGTACCACTCGAACGCGGCGGTGTTGATGTCCCAGCCGCTCGCGTCGTCCTGGGCGCGCAGGCCGTCGAGCAGATACACCGCGTGCGGTCCGCCGCCCTGGAACTGGACCTTGATGTCGCGTCCCATCGCGGGTGACGGAATGTTCAGCACCTCAACCGCTTTCGCGGCCGCATGCGCCTGCGGGGCCACCGCGGGCATCGCCATTGCCGGAACCGTCAGGGCAGCGACAGCCGCCACCGCGAGCCGCCGCAGTTTCGCGCCGTAATTCTTGCCAAGAGTCGCCAACACGAGTGAAAACTAACGCCGCGCCGCGCCGGGCCGTTCGACCAACGCGCGGCGTGATCGCCTCGTTACCAAGGCGTTTGGCTATCGAGTCCAGAACCCGTCACGCCGCGCCGTGATCGGTGCCGTCACTGACGACGGTGACGTCGTCGCGGGTGCACGGTTCCTGGTGCCAGTCCCCGAACGGGTCCGAGTAGCCGGCCCACGTGTCGCGTGCCGCGAATTCCTCGTCGGTGAGCAGGGCGTCGTTCAGCGCAGCGGTCACATCGCCAGGACGGGCGCCGCACACCAGGATCGTCATCGCGGTGTGCCGGTCACCGAATTCGTTGTCCCACATCAGGTCTGCCAGCGCACGACGCTCGCGGTCCACGTAGGCCGCCTCACTGACGGTCATCGCGGCGATCCAGCGGCCGGCGTTGCTGACGCGCAGGCCACCGCCGGCCGACTCCAGCCACATGACGTGGCCGGGCCGGTTCGCCAGCCACATCCGGCCTCGCGTCCGGATCACGCCGTCCAGGAGGTGATCGATGGCGTCGTGCAGACGCTCGGGGTGGAACGGACGCCGCGCGTTGAACTCGACAATCTGAACGGGCCCTTCAGGTTTCAGGCTGGGTTGCCCCGCGAGCAGCGGCCCGTGCGGCTCGTCGGCGCGCCCCAGCCGGGCGTCGGGCCACAGCGCGCGCAGCGCGTCCTCGACCAGGCCGGGCCCGGTGACGAGCTGTGCCCGCGGCGCCAGCCGGCGGCATACCGCGAGCAGCACGGGTTCGGCGTGGGTCACGACGAGGACGTCGGCGAACTCGGCCTGCCCCACCGCCACCTGCGCGACAGTCCGGCCGTCGGGCAGTTCGTCGTCACCCAGCGCGTCGGTGAGCCAATCGCCGGCTTCGATGCACGTCACCACGCCCGCGATCACGACGTCGCGGGCAGCCGGTCCGTCGATGTATCCCGGACCCACCCGAACTCGAACATGGTTGATGGCCCAGCAGATCGGCTCGGGCTCCATCCACGGCTCCAGATGGACGACGATGCGGTTGACGTCATCGCGCCGGTGCAGCAGCCGTAGGTAGATCAGCAGATCATTGCGGACGGTGCAGGACACGCAGCCGTGGGCCAGTTCCAGCGCCGCCACGGTTTCGTTGACGATGCCGTGCGGCGCGGTGACGGTACGACGGCGCACGACGTGACCGTCGAATTGGTGCTCGACCAGCACCGTGCCCGGCGCCTTCAGTAGTTCTTCGGTCACGTAACCGGTCGGTCCCTGACCAGCCACGATGATCACCGGCGTCCGCATCGCCAACCCCTTATCGACAATCATTTTCAGTTCCGTCGGCCCTCACGCTACAGTGGCAACCGACACTTGTCGAAAACGATTTTCATTAACGATAGGGCGGACACATGTCAGCGCACTGCCAGGTCACCGGGCGCGAGCCCGGTTTCGGCAACACGGTTTCGCACTCGAACCGGCGCACCTCGCGCCGGTGGAACCCCAACATCCAGAGCAAGACCTACTACCTGCCCTCGGAAGGCCGGCGCATCCGGCTCCAGGTCAGCGCCAAGGGCATCAAGGTGATCGACCGCGACGGCATCGAAGCCGTGGTGGCGCGGCTGCGCCGGGACGGGGTGCGAATCTAGATGTCCCGCACCGATATCCGCCCAGTGGTGAAGCTCAAGTCCACCGCGGGCACCGGCTACACGTACGTCACCCGCAAGAACCGGCGCAACGATCCCGACCGCATGGTGCTGCGCAAGTACGACCCCATCATCCGCAAACACGTCGACTTCCGAGAGGAGCGCTGAGCATGGCCAAGAAGTCAAAGATCGCCAAGAACGAGCAGCGGCGGCTGACCGTCGCCCGGTACGCCGAACGCCGGGCCGAGCTCAAGGCCATCATCAAGTCCCCGGCGAGCACTGCCGACGAACAGTCGGCCGCCATGGCCGAACTCGCCCGCCAGCCGCGCGATGCCAGCGCGGTGCGGGTGCGCAACCGCGACGCCGTCGACGGCCGGCCGCGCGGCCACCTGCGCAAGTTCGGCCTGTCGCGGGTCCGGGTGCGCGAACTGGCCCACGACGGACAGCTGCCCGGCATCCGGAAAGCGAGCTGGTGATGGCGACCAAGCGCAAACCCACCCGACGCCCCGCCGCCGAGGCCAAGCGACCGGTGAAGAACATGCTGGCCAAGCTCGGCGTGGACCACCTCGACTACAAGGACACGAACAACCTGCGGTTGTTCATCTCCGAGCGCGGCAAGATCCGGTCCCGCCGCGTGACGGGCCTGACGGTGCAGCAGCAGCGGCAGGTCGCCACCGCGATCAAGAACGCCCGTGAGATGGCGCTGCTCCCCTACCCCGGGATCAGCTGAACATCGTCAACAGGGCCTGGGTCCGCCACATCGTCAGCCCGGCGAACAGGACCAACAGCACTGCCGTCACCGCGATCAGCGCCAGGAGTCGTTGCCGCGCAGGCACATACGCGAAGACCGCCGCCACCACGGTGCCGGTGACCAACCCGCCGACGTGCCCCTGCCAGCTGATCGCCTGCGCGCTGACGGCGGGCAGCACGAAGGTGATCACGAGGTTGATGACGATCAGGCCGACGATGCCGCGGACGTCGAGCTGCAGCCGGCGGAACAAGACGAAGGTCGCGCCGAAGAGACCGAAGATCGCGCCCGAGGCACCTGCTGTCGCCGAGTTCAGTGGCGACAGCAGGTACACCAGCACCGAGCCGCCCAGGCCGCTCAGGCCGTACAGCACGCCGAATCGCAAGCGGCCCAGCCACTGCTCCAGCTGCGGGCCGACGGCCCACAGCGCCCACATGTTGAACACGATGTGGGCCAGGCCGTAGTGCAGGAAGGCCGACGACGCCAGGCGGTAGTACTGGCCGTCGGCGACGGCGGGCGGCCACAGCACCAGGTCCTGCTGCATCTGCACCGAGGTGTGCTGCAGCACGAACATCACGATGTTGACCGCGATCAGTGTGTAGGTGACCAGCGAGCCCTTGGAGATCCGGCCGCCGAAGTGGGTCCGGGCCTGCCGCACCGTTCGCTTGCCTTCGTTGACGCACTCTGGGCACTGCTGGCCCACCGCTGCGGCGGTCATGCAGTCCGGGCAGATCGGGCGGGCGCACCGGCTGCAGCTCACGTACGTCGGGCGGTTCGGATGCCGGTAGCAGGTCGGCGTCGGGACGGTCATCAGTGAGTGCGATCTTCCGGGGCTACAGCCGCCACAGGGCTTCCTGGCTGGTGCTGGCGATCAGCACCCCACCAGTGTCGTACAGGGCTCCGGTGACCAGCCCGCGGGAGTCCGTGTTGTTGAGCCGGGTGACCTCGTAGCGGTGCCAGTCGCGCGGCACGAAGGGCCGGTGGAACCACACGGCGTGGTCCAGGCTGGCCGCGAAGCCGTCGCGCAGGCTCGTCCCGTCGGGCCGGGCGACGGGTACCGGCCCGAAGTCGGACATGAAGGTCAGCGTGCAGGCGCGGGTCAGGGCGTCGTCCTCGATCTCGTCTTTGGTGCGGATCCAGAACGGGGGCACGGCGAACGCACCGACGTCTTCGGCCCGGACCCGGATATCGAAGAAGTCGGCGGCGGTGAGGCTCGTCGCCTTCGGTACCGAGGCGTCGAACTCCAGGCCCCGGACTTCGGGCCGCTGCCAGTCGGCGCCGGGTTCCGGGACATGGAACGACGCGATCATCTCGAGGATCGTCTTGCCGTTCTGCTTCGCGGTGACGCGCCGGGTGTCGAAGGACCGGCCGTCCCGGGTTCGTTCCACGTGAAACTCCACGTCGATGCCGTACTGGCCGCCGCGCACGAAGTAGAGGTGCAGCGACTGTGGCAGCTTGTCGGGTTCGACGGTGCGGCCGGCCGCACCGAGCGCCTGCGCGGCGATCAGTCCGCCGAACAGGGACCGTCCCGGTCCTTCGGTCGGTTGCGGCGCGATGAAGGTGTCGCCGTCGCGCGCGAAGTTCAGGAGCTGGGCAATCCAGCTTGGCGCAGTAGAGCTCATAAGGCGGCAGCGTATCCGCCGGTAGGGTCTGGCCGTGCGCCCCAGCCGCTCTGCCCTCTATCTGGCCACTGGCACTGGCATCGCCGTGTGGGCCGCAGGCATCGTCTGGCTGGCCGTCGCGCTGCACCCGGTCGACCACTACCTCGTCTCGTATTACCTCGCGGACTACCGGTTCGGTTTCATCCGGCGTGGACTCGCCGGGGAGCTCTTCGGTCCGGGTGACGACGCGGCATTCTTCGGGCGGGCCGGCGCCGCGCGTTGGGCCATCACCGCGTTGTACCTGTCTGCCCTGGCCGCCATTGCCGGCGCCATCGTGCGCACGGGCCGCTCGGAACGCCGGGTCATGCTGGCGTTGCTGGTGCCCGTACTGCCGTTCGGGGTGCCGTTCGCGGTGTTCTCGGCGCGGCCGGACCTGCTCGGCGCGGCGGCGGTGGTCGCCCTCGCACTCGGTGTGGGCGCCCGCCCGGCACTGTCGTGTGCGGCGTACGGATTGTTCACCGCGGTCCTGGCGTTGATGCACGACGCGATTCCGCTCGAATTCGCGTTGGGTGCCGTCCTCGCGATCTATGCGCTGACGCGCGGGCTCACCGCCGCGCGACGCCGGCGCTACGCGGCGTTGGCGGTGCTCCCGGGCCTCGCGGTGGCCGGCCTCATCACGGCACTCACCCGGCGCGGGGTGGCCGACCGGCTGTGCGCGACGACGCCGCACCGGCCCATGCGCATGATGGCGAGCTTTCATGATTTCCAGAACTTCGCCCGGACCGGCCGATTGCCGACACGCGACTTCCACGACTGGGCTTGCCGGTCGTACCTCAATACGTACCAACACAGCGTCCTCGACGAAATTCACACGGTCGCCGCCCGCGGCGCCGGCCAGATGGCGATCTCACTGACGGTCGGCCTGATAGGTCTGGTGGCCTGCCTCGCGGCGGTCCAATTCGTCGCCGGTGTGCCGATCCGCGACTTCCTGGGCGGATTGCGGGATCGCCGGGCCGGCGCGGTCCTTGCGCTGGCGCTGTATCTGCCGATATTCGTGACCGCGTTCGACTGGATTCGGTGGATGCTGCTGATCGCCTTCAACGTCACCGTCGTGTTCCTGCTGTACGTGCGCGGTCGTCCGGAACTCGACCGACCACCGCCGTCGCGCGCGGCGTTCGTGGCGATCGTGTGCGCATTCGCCGCGTTGCCGCTGGGCCTGGCGCCCGGCTGACGGCCCGCGCCGGAATTCGCCGCCTAGGCTGAAGCGCATGGTTCAACGCCGGGGATTCAATGACGCCGTCACCCGTTTCTGGGGCTTCGCCGCCCCCGCCTATGACACCCAGGTGCTGCAGCGCTTCGTCTATCAGCCCGCGCAGGACGAGGTCCTGGCTCAGCTGCGCGCGCACGGCGCCCTGACGATCGCCGATATCGGCTGTGGCACCGGTATTTTCGCCGACCGGATCGAACGTGAGCTCAATGCCGTCGTCACCGGTGTCGACATGTCCGAGGGCATGCTGGCCCAGGCCAAGGCGCGGTCGTCGAACGTCACCTGGCTCACCGCACCGGCCGAGGACCTGCCGTTCAACGATGGCGCACTGGACGCGGTGGTGACGACGTCGGCGTTCCACTGGTTCGATCAGCCCGCCGCGTTGCGTGAGTTCCATCGGGTGCTCAAGCCGGGCGGTATCGCGGCCGTCACCACCATCAGCCCGCGGCAGGTGCTGCCGCTGCACGCGCTGTCGTCGCACATCCTCAACCCCGCCCACAATCCGTCCCCCGCGGAGATGAAGAAGCTCTTCGAGGGCGCCGGGTTCACGGTGTCCGAGCAGCACCGGGTGAAACGGCCGGCGTGGACGCTCATCGTGTCCGACCTGCTGACCGTCGGGACGAAGTAGCCGCCATGCCCGAGCTGCACCCCGACGTCGCGGTCCTGGCGCCGCTGTTGGGCACCTGGGCCGGCAACGGTTCCGGTGAGTACCCGACCATCGCTTCGTTCGACTACCTCGAAGAGGTCACGTTCGGCCATGTCGGCAAGCCGTTCCTGGCTTACAGCCAGCGCACCCGCGCCGCCGATGACGGACGTCCCCTGCACGCCGAGACCGGCTATCTCCGGGTGCCCGCGCCCGGTCGCATCGAATGGGTGCTCGCGCATCCCACCGGCATCACCGAGGTCCTGCAGGGGACGATCAGCACCGACGGTGAGTTCGTGCTCGACCTCGCCACCACCGACATCGGGCGCACCGACTCCGCGAAAGAGGTTGACGCCCTGCGTCGTTGGTTCCGGCTCGACGGAGACACCTTGAGCTACAACGTCCGCATGGCCGCCGTGGGCATCCCACTGCGTCACCACCTCGCGGCTGTGCTGCATCGGAAGGACGCATGACGGAACCACAGACCGGCCGGATTCGGGTCCCCGCCGACCTCGACTCGGTCACGGCCACCGGCACAGAAGACCACACCGACGTCGATCCGCTGGCGGTGGAACGCATTTGGCAGGCGGCACGGCACTGGTACGCGGCCGGGATGCACCCGGCCATCCAGGTCTGCCTGCGCCAGAACGGTCGGGTGGTGCTCAACCGCGCGATCGGCCACGGCTGGGGCAACGGGCCCGACGACCCGGCTGACGCCGACAAGATCCCCGTCGGCGTCGACACCCCGTTCTGCGTGTACTCGGCCGCCAAGGCGATCAGCACGACCGTGGTGCACATGCTCGTCGAACGCGGCGAGCTCGACCTCGACGCCCGCGTCTGTGATTACCTGCCGACGTACACCAGCCACGGCAAGGACCGCACCACCGTGCGGCACGTCGTCACCCACAGCGCCGGGGTTCCGCTGGCCACCGGGCCGCGGCCGGACCTCAAGCGGATGAACGACAGCGAGTACGCCCGCGAGATGCTGGGCAAGCTGCGGCCGATCTACCGGCCGGGCCTGGTCCACATGTACCACGGCCTGACCTGGGGCCCACTGATCCGCGAAATCGTCTCGGCCGCAACGGGTCGCAACATCCGGGACATCCTGGCCACCGAGATCCTCGAGCCGCTTAGCTTCCGCTGGACCAATTACGGTGTTGCGCCCGAAGACGTTCCGCTGGTCGCGCCGAGCCACGTGACCGGCAAGCCGCTGCCGGCGCCCATGGCGGCGGCGTTCAAGAAGGCCGTCGGCGGCACCCCGAACCAGATCATCCCGTTCAGCAACACCCCGGATTTCCTGACCAGCGTCGTGCCGTCGTCGAGCACGGTCTCCAACGCCGTCGAGCTGTCCCGCTTCGCCGAGATGCTTTGTCGCGGTGGGGAACTCGACGGGGTGCGGGTGCTGCGGCCGGAAACGCTGCGCGCCGCGACCGCCCCGTGCCGCCGCCTGCGGCCCGACATCGCGGTGGGACTTCAGCCGATGCGCTGGGGCACCGGATACATGTTGGGCTCCAAGCGATTCGGCCCGTTCGGCCGGGACGCACCGGCCGCCTTCGGGCACACCGGGCTCACCAACATCGCGGTGTGGGCCGACCCGGCCCGGAACCTTGCCGCTGCCGTGGTCAGCAGCGGCAAGCCCGGTGGTCATCCCGAGGCCAACCGGTACCCGGCGCTGCTCGACACGATCGCCCGGGAGATTCGCCGGCCCGCGTAGCGGCGAACAGTACGTGGGCTCATACGCGATGGCGATCTGCCGTCGGTTATTGAACTCAGGGACTTCTCAGAGACGCAGAAGGTGCCTGCGTTCAGTTGCATTGCGGACGAACGCGTTCTGATTGAAGCCACGTACTTTCGCCGCCGCCGCAGCTCTCCAGACGACCTGTGCGAGCCGGAGTACCCGACTACGCCTTCGACGCGGCCTTCGCGAACAGGCGCAGCAGCACCTGGTTGATGGCGATCAGCGCCAGTTTCACCGGCGGGAACGACGCGGTCGAGGTCAGCGAGTAGTCGATGCGCGTGCCCGTGCCCTCGGGGGTCAGCCGCACCTCGCCCGCGTAGCCCGGGAACGGCACGCCGGAACGGGCCTTGTAGCCGAACACGTTGGGGGCGTCGAACGTCACGACCTCTTCGACGATCGCCGGCGCCGGCCCGGGGGCCGAGATGCGGCGGACCGCGCCCAGGCCGTTGGGTGCGGGGGTGCCGGGCTGGTCGATGGTCACGCTGATGCCGGGACCCCAGTTGGCCATGCCTTCGTGGTCGATCAGGGTCGCCCAAACAACGTCGATCGGGCGGGCAACAGTGGTGGTTGCAGTCGATTGCATGGACCGATCATGCCGCACCCCCGCGCAGGGCGCCTGGCAGGCTGTCCCCATGCCCGGCCCAATGCCCGAAGTACCGTTCCGCGACGACCACATCGAGCTCCTGCGCCGCCGCGCGCTCACCGAGGATGCCGCCCGACCGGACGCCGTCCAGCGCCGACATGACGCCGGCGGACGGACGGCCCGCGAGAACATCCACGACCTGGTCGACGACGGCAGCTTCGTCGAGTACGGCCGGTTCGCCATCGCCGCCCAACGGGCACGCCGGGAGCTCGACGACCTGATCGCGCGCACTCCCGCCGACGGCCTCGTGGCCGGCACGGCCCACGTCGACGGCCACCCGTGTGCGGTGTTGTCGTACGACTACACCGTGCTGGCCGGTACCCAGGGCGCCCTCGGTCACCTCAAGAAGGACCGGCTGTTCGAACTGATCGAGCGGATGAAACTGCCCACGGTGTTCTTCGCCGAGGGTGGCGGTGGACGCCCCGGTGACACCGATCATCCGACCGTGTCGTCACTGGACGTCCGCGCCTTTGCGCTGTGGGCCGGCCTGTCGGGCGTCGTACCGCGGATCGCGGTGGTCAAGGGCCGCTGTTTCGCGGGCAACGCCGTGATCGCGGGGTGTTCGGATCTGATCGTCGCGACCGAGGACACGTCGATCGGCATGGGTGGCCCGGCGATGATCGCCGGCGGCGGACTCGGCGACATCGCGCCGGATGCCGTCGGCCCGATCTCGGTGCAGGCACCCAACGGCGTCGTCGACGTGGTGGTGCCCGACGAGGCCGCCGCGGTCTCGGTCGCCCGCCGACTGCTCGGCTACTTTCGCGGACCCACCACACCCGGCACCGCGCCGGACCAAACCGCTTTGCGCACAATCGTTCCCGAGCGCGCCCGCCGCGCATATCAGGTCGCGCCGATCATCGAGACGCTCGCCGACGAAGGCTCGGTCACCTTCCTGCGGCAGAAGTTCGCCCCGGAATTGGTGACCGCGCTGGCCCGGATCGAGGGCCGGCCGGTCGGGGTGCTGGCCAACAACACCATGGTCATGGCCGGTGCCATCACCGCGGCGGCGTCCGACAAGGCGGCCCGCTTCCTGCAACTCTGCGATGCCTTCGGGATTCCCGTGGTGTCCCTCGTGGACTGCCCCGGATTCATGGTGGGACCGGAGGCCGAGGCCGAAGCACTGGTTCGGCGCGGATCGCGGCTGCTGGTCGCCGGCGCGGCCCTGCGCGTCCCGCTGATCGCGGTGATCCTGCGCCGAGGTTACGGCCTTGGCGCACAAGCGATGTGCGGCGGCAGCCTGCATGAGCCACTGCTGACGGTGGCCTGGCCGGGCGCACACCTCGGACCGATGGGACTCGAGGGCGCGGTGCGGCTCGGGCTGCGCAAGGAGCTCGAGGCCATCGCCGATGACGAGGCCCGCGAGCAGGCGGTGCGCGACGCCACCGCCGCCGCGCAGGCCAACGCCGCCGCACTCAACTCGGCTTCGATGTTCGAGATCGACGACGTCATCGACCCCGCCGAGACCCGGTCGCTGATCGCCGCGACACTGGCGACCGCGGAACCCGCGGGCCTGCCGCCGCGCCGGAGCTTCGTCGACACCTGGTGAACGGTCTCAATCCCGCACGCCGCGGTACAGCTGACGACGCACGACGAACCGCTGCAACACCCGGTCGACGGTCCACGCCGGGAACCGGACGGCCTGTCCCCACGGCGTGAACACCTCCAGCCCGTCGGGCTGCGGACCGAGCACCGAACCCCACCGCACGGCCGGCGGCCGGTAGCGGCGCAGCTTGCGGGACCTCAACTGGGCGAGGACGTTTCGTGCCACCAGCGCACCGCCACCGTTACGGGCCGAGGTGCGCAACGGATCGGTGGCCGCGACATCACCGACCGCGAAAACACCCGGATACCCGGGCACCGTCAGCTCCGGGGTGACGCGCACGAAGCCGTCGTCGTCGAGGATGCCAGTAGGCAGCCACGCCGTATTGGGTCGGACGCTCCCGACGGCCCACAACACCGCATCGGCTTCCCCGTCCGGTTGGCCGGTGCTGAATTCGATTGGTCCAGTAGTGATTTCGTCGCGATTCGGGGGCAGCACCGCGCGGTGCCCGAGATGCAGCCGGACACCGAGCTCCGCCAGTCGCTGGGCGACGCGCACCTGGGTTCCGGAATGGTAGCCCGGAAGTATCTGCGCGCCAGGAAAATACAGGTCGACGACCTTGTCAGGCCAGCTGCGCGCCAGGTTCCCGGCACTGCTCACCGCCGTGGCGCCGCCGCCCACGACGGCGATGCGCTGCGCGCGCGCCAGTCGTCCGTGGGTTTCGTGCAGATCTGTGGCGACGTCGTCGGCCGTCTGCAGCGTCGGGCGGCGCCAGAACCCGTTGGTCGTCCCGGTCGAGATGACCAGCACGTCGAACGGCTCGACGGTCTCGGTTCCGTCGGCCGCCACGACCGTGACCGTGCGGGCGTCGAGGTCAGCACCCGTCAGGGCCCCGTGCACGATCCGCACCGAATCCAGGCCACGGAATCTCCGGAAACCGATGAAGTAGTCCCGCGCCCAGGCGTCGGGCCGCGCGACGCGCATGCCGAGTTCCTGACCGCTGACCAGGCCGTCCTTGACCGAGATACCGACCACGTCGGCGTGCGGGGCCAGGCGGACAGCGGCGAGGATGCCGCTGTCCCCCAGCCCGGCGATGACGACGCGCCCCCGCACGTCAGGGCAGGATCGAGTCGACGTAACCGCCGTCGGCGCGCACCGCGGCGCCGGTGGTGGCCGACGACTGCTCCGAGCTGAGGTACACGACCATGTTGGCGATCTCCTCGGGCTCAATCAGCCTGCGCAGCAACGATTGTGGACGGAATTTGATCATGAACTCGCGCTGCGCCTCGTCCCACGGCAGGTTCTTGTCGACCAGCTGATAGACGAAGTCCTCGACGCCACCGGTATGCGTCGGGCCCGCGATCACCGAGTTCACCGTCACGCCGGTACCCGCCGCATCCTTGGCGAAACCGCGGGTCACCGCGAGCAGCGCGGTCTTGGACGTGCCGTAGTGGATCATCTCTTCCGGGATGACGATCGCCGAGTCGCTGGCGATCTGGATCGCGCGGCCCCACCCGCGCTCCGTCATCCCCGGGAGGTAGGTGCGGATGAGCCGCACAGCAGACAGCACGTTCACCTCGAAGTACCGCCGCCATTCGTCGTCGGTGATCTCCTGCGCCGGCGTCGACCCGAAGATGCCGAGGTTGTTCACCAGGATGTCGACATCCGGAAGTTGTTGGACGAGTTGGGCGACGCCGTCCTCGGTCGTGACGTCGGCGGCGACGCCGATGACGTCGGCGAATCCCTTGCCGGTGAGTTCGGCGACGGCCGCTTGGACGCGTTCTTCGCTGCGTCCGTTCACCGCGACGCGGGCCCCGCTGGCGGCCAGCCCTTCGGCGATGGCCAGCCCGATGCCCTGCGTGGAACCGGTTACCAGGGCGGTTTTGCCGGTCAGATCAATGTGCACAATCAGCCTCCAATGAATGTTCCGGTCACACAACGCTAGCGACCCCGCTGAATAATCCGTGGCATGACCGAACTATTGGTTCTGCACATCGCCAAGCGGGCGATCCTGGCCGTGTCCCTCGACGGTTCACGGGTCCGGACGCTGGTCGCCGATGTCGACGAGACGCCCGACGGCATCGTCGTCGATCAGGCCCGGGGCCACATCTACTGGACGAACATGGGCACGCCCGACCCCGAAACCGGCCGGACGTTCTTCACCCGTAACGGGTCGCTCGAGCGTGTGAACCTGGACGGTTCTGACCGGCGGACCATCGTGCCGCGGGGCGCGTTCACCACGGGTAAGCAGCTGACGGCCGACTTCGACGCGAGGTTGCTCTACTGGTGCGACCGCGAAGGCATGCAGGTGCTGCGCTGCCGGCTGGACGGCTCGAGCCTGGAGACGCTGGTGGTGGCGGGTAGCGGTCCGGATGCGCAAGACCCGCGGCACCACTGCGTGGGCATCGCCGTCGACCCGGTGCAGCAGTTGGTCTACTGGACGCAGAAGGGCGCATCCGACGCCGGCCAGGGCCGAATCTTCCGCTGCCGCACCGACATCCCGGTGGGGCACACCGCCGCGGGCCGTGCGGACATCGAGTTGCTGTGGCAGGACCTGCCCGAGCCCATCGACCTCGATCTCGACGCATCCGGAAACCTGGTCTGGACCGACCGCGGCGCCGAACCGAACGGCAACACGCTCAACCGCGGCCGGGTCCAGCCCACGGTCGGGACCTACGACATCGTGTCCCGCGGCTATCAGGAGGCGATCGGTCTGACCACCGCCGATGACACGACCTACTACGTGAGCGAGCTGCGCACCGGCGGCATCCGCGTCGTGAACCTCGCCGACGGGACCGACCGCGAGCTGGCGCAACTGGGTCCCGGCGTCACCGGGGTTGCGCTGGCTCAGCTCTAGCCCGGCCGGCCGGCCGAGGTAGGCGCTCCCGCGGCCCGGCTCGCGGCCTCGATCCCTGACACGTCGCGCACCGCGCCCTGGTCGGCGGAGAGCGCCATGGCAGCGTAGGCCCGCAGCGCGGGTGACACTTCACGGTTCCGGTGCTGCGGCCAATACCCGCCGCCCGCTTCCAGCCGATGCCGGCGGGCGTCGAGTTCGGTTGCGTCGACGCACAATTCGATGCGGCGACCCGGGATGTCGATGTCGATGCGGTCCCCGTCCTGCACCAGGGCGATGACGCCTCCAGCCGCTGCCTCCGGCGAGATGTGGCCGATCGACAACCCCGAGGATCCGCCGGAGAACCGCCCGTCGGTGATCAGCGCGCACACCTTCCCGAGTCCGACACCCTTGAGATACGAGGTGGGATAGAGCATTTCCTGCATCCCCGGCCCACCACGCGGGCCCTCGTAGCGCACCACGACGACGTCACCGGGCCGCACGCGGCCGCTCAAGATCACGTCCTGCGCGTCCTCCTGGGATTCGACGACCACGGCCGGTCCGCTGAAGCGCAGGATCGAGTCGTCGACGCCGGCGGTCTTGACCACGCACCCACCCTCGGCGAGGTTTCCGCGCAGGATGGCCAGCCCGCCGTCGGCCGAATACGCATGCGCGACATCGCGGATACAGCCTGACGCCGCATCGAGGTCGAGGCTTTCCCAGCGGCAGGACTGCGAGAACGCAGAGCTGGACCGCACCCCGCCCGGCGCGGCGAAAAACAGGTCCACGGCCGCGTCCGAGACCTTGGGAGTTCTCGTGTCCCACGTCTCGAGCCACGAGGTGAGCGAATCGGCATGGATCGCATGCACATTGGTGTCCAGTAGGCCCGCGCGCAGCAGCTCTCCCATCACGGCGGGGATGCCACCGGCCCGGTGCACATCCTCCATCAGGTACTTGCCGTTGGGGGCGACCTTGCAGATGCACGGAATCCTGGTGGAGAGCGCTTCGATGTCGGCAAGATCGAAATCCACCTCCGCTTCACGTGCCGCCGCGAGCAGATGCAGGATGGTGTTGGTTGATCCACCCATCGCGATGTCGACCACCATGGCGTTGGAAAACGCTGCGGCAGAAGCAATGTTGCGGGGTAGCGCGCTCTCGTCGTCCTCGTCGTAGTAGCGCCGGGCCAGAGCCATGACGGCCGCACCGGCGTCCTCATAGAGCCGGCGGCGCGCCGTGTGGGTCGCCAGCGTCGTGCCGTTGCCCGGCAGCGCCAGCCCGATCGCCTCGGTAAGACAGTTCATCGAGTTCGCGGTGAACATGCCGGAGCACGACCCGCAGGTCGGGCACGCCGCGGCTTCGACGCGCTCGAGGTCGGCGTCCGAGACCTCGGGAGCGACCGCGTCGGTCATCGCCGAGATCAGGTGCAGGCCGGTGCGCACCGTGCCGTCGACGAGCGTCGCCGTGCCGCCCTCCATCGGCCCGCCCGACACGAACACCGTCGGCACGTTCAACCGCAGCGCAGCCATCAACATGCCGGGAGTGATCTTGTCGCAGTTGGAGATACAGACCAGCGCATCCGCGCGGTGCGCGTTGACCATGTACTCGATCGAGTCGGCGATCAGGTCGCGGGACGGCAGCGAGTACAACATGCCGCCGTGCCCCATGGCGATGCCGTCATCGACGGCGATGGTGTTGAACTCCCGCGCTATTCCGCCGGCCGCCTGCACGGCGTCGCACACGATGCGGCCCACCGGCTGCAGATGGGTGTGGCCGGGGACGAACTCGGTGAAACTGTTGGCCACAGCCACAATTGGCTTGCCGAAGTCGGCGCCGGACACACCGGCGGCGCGCAGCAAGGCTCGCGCGCCGGCCATGTTCCGGCCGTGGGTGACGGTCCTGGATCGCAATTCGGGCATGGCACCCATGCTTCTGGACGGCGCGCGACAGGCGAAGACGGTGCTGCCTCTAGTACTGCCACTACCAGTCTTAGCATTGAGCGATGTCCAACCAGGCCGCCCGCGCAGAGCTGGGCGGATTCCTGCGGATGCGCCGGGAGGCGGTCGACCGCGCCGAGCACGATCTGCCGCCGATCCGGGGCCGCCAGACCGGCCTCCGCCGCGAGGAAGTCGCGTTCCTGTCCGCCATCAGCGTCACCTGGTACACGTGGCTGGAGCAGGGCCGTGACATCAATCCGTCGCGACAGGTGCTCGACGCCATCGGGGAAACGCTGCGGCTCTCCCCTGCCGACCAGACGTACCTGCTGTCACTCGCCGGTTTCTCCCCGGGTGGCGCGCAACTCATGCCGGATACCGGCGAACCGCCTGATCATCTGCTCCGGCTTCTGGAGGCGTTCGGCCGCTCGCCGGCCTTCGCGATCGATCTCGACTGGGAGATCACCGCATGGAATCGCGCCTACGCGGCGCTGTATCCCCGGGTGCGGACGGTCGCTCGCGAGGATCGCAATCTGCTGTGGCTGGTGTTCACCGATCCGTCGATCCGGCAGCTGATGCCGGACTGGGACGTGGAGAGTCGGCGCTTCGTTTCGGAGTACCGCATGCAGAACGGCGCCCGACTCGGCGAGCCCGCGGTGGTCGAGCTGCTCGACCGATTGCGCGCGGACAGTCAGGAATTCGACCGTGTCTGGAACGACCACACCATCGAGGGTTTTCAGACCCGGATCCGTCGGTTCGCCCATGAGGCACTCGGCGATATCGAGCTGGAGTATCACCGGCTGGCCCCGGCCGACCTGCCGGATCTGAACATCGTCGTCTACACCCCGGCCACCGCGGAGGCGGACCGGCAGCTCGACCGTATCCGGGGCGGCTAGCTGGCCTGGATGAACGCGGCGATGCCCTGACAGATGGCGTTGGCGTAGGTCTGCCACCCCTGCATGGTGGCCATGGCGGCGCCCTCTTCGGGGTTCTTCATGTTGCCGCACTCGACCAGGATCGATGGGAACTGAGCGAGGTTCAGGCCGGTCAGGTCGGCCCGGCCGTACAGACCGTTGCTGCCGATGTAGGTCGCCGGCGTCAGCCCCGCGGCCACCATCCGATCGCGCATGATCTGGGCGAATCGCACTGACGGTCCGGCCTGCACCTGGTTCAGCGGCGGCGCCGAGTAGTTGACGTGGAATCCGTGGCCGCCCGCGGGACCGCCGTCGGCGTGGACCGACACGACCGCATTGGGCCGCAGGGCGTTCGCCATCTCGGCGCGCTGGTCGACGCACGGCCCGAGGGCGTTGTCGTTGTTGCGCGACAGGTGCACCTGCACGCCGGCGTTCGCCAGCTGCTGCTGCATCAGCAGCACCACGTTCCAGGTGAACGAATGTTCGGGGAAGCCCGCCGTCGTGGACGTGCCACTGGTCTGGCAGTCCTTGGTGCCGCCGCGGCCGGTGGGCACCTGCTTGGTGATCGACGAGTCGTTGGCCCCATTGTGCCCCGGGTCGAGGAACACGACGGCGCCGGCCAGCCCAGCGGCTCTGGCCACGGGTGCGGTGAGTGACGACACAACGGCGGGCATACCGACCAGAACCGGCGCCGCCGCAGCCATTCTCAGCATGCGTCGGCGCGAGATGCAGCCGACGCCCTTACCTGCGTCGTCTCTTTCACACGGGCTACTGGTCACTGATCGGATGCTACGGACCGAGACTGGGAACACCCCCGAGCGCCCTGACACGGTTCCGTCACGAAGCAATAACTTCTTTCGGGTTCGGCGTACGGTCGAGGCGTGGAGACGAATGTCGAGACAGCAGGCGTCGGCGCACGGATCAAGGCCATGGCAGGCTGGGCGGCCGCACGCACCCGCAAGACCAGCCCATCGCCACTTTTGCCGTGCTGGGAAGCCCCGCCGGCGCAGTACGGCGTCGGAGTGCACCACAACGTGGCAGTGCCGATGAGCGACGGCATCTCGCTGCGGGTGGATATCCACTATCCGACCGACCCGGCGACGGGCGAGGCCGCTGCCGGCCCTTTCCCCGTGCTGCTATCGATGACGCCGTACGGCAAGAAGGCGCCCCCGCCGGCCGCCCAGATCGGTGGTGGCGCAACGCCGTACCTGATCCGTCGCGGCTACATCGAGGTGATGGTCGACGTGCGGGGCACCGGAGTTTCGGGCGGGTCTTTCGAGATGCTCGGGCCCGAGCAGGTGCAGGACGGCGTCGACCTGGTGAATTGGGCTGCGACGCTGCCTAATTCGAATGGCCGCGTCGGCATGTTCGGCATCTCGTATCTGGCCATCAATCAACTCATGACGGCCGCCGCGGTGGGTCCCGGCTCGCCGCTGAAGGCGATCTTCCCGGCGATGGCCGCCAACGATTTCTACCGCGACGTCGTCACCATGGGTGGCGTCCCGCACATGCGTACGGTTCGCGCCTACGGTGCCACCTACTCGCTGTTGAACGTGATCAACCCGGCACTGGAGTTCGCCCATCGCGGTAGCCATGAAAGGCCCAGGGCCGGTGGCATTTCCGCGGTGCGCCAGCGCGGCCGCGACCAGCGCAGCTATTTCAAGAGCCTGATCAAGGACGCCATCGGTGGCGGCGACACCGCATTCGACGGCACGTTCTGGGACACCATGCGCCCCGCGGACGTGGTGCCGAAGATCGCCGAGAACGGGGTCGCGGTGTTTCTGGTGGCCGGCTGGCATGACGCGTTCCAGCGCGGCGCGCCCTTGAACTATGCGGCGTTGCAGAACACGTTCGCCGGCCGTCCCGCCGACGCAGCCATGACCGCCGACCAGCCCGTCTCCGACAAGTTCCAGCTCATGGCGGGTCCCTGGTACCACGTCTCGGATCTCGACGGGCAGCATCTGCAGGCCTTGCAGCTGCGCTGGTTCAACCGCTGGCTCAAAGACGACGACACCGCGGCCGTCATCGGTGCGCCGGTGCGGTTCCAGGCGATCGGCAGCCCGAAGTGGTTCCACACCAATGCCTATCCGTTCCCGGAGGCCACCCCGACGCGGCTGTACCTGGGCCTGGGCGGCGGCCTGCATGCCACCTCATCGGCGGACGAGTCGACCGCCACGCTCCAATACCTCTCTCGCGGACCGGTTTCCGGACGCAGCCTCGAGCAGTGGAGCCTCGGCATGGGCAGTTTCATGGTGTCGCAGACGGGCCGCAGCGTCCGGTACGACCAGGACAACTCCCGGCTGCAGCGCGACGCACTGACCTACACCAGCGAGGCGTTCGACACCGAACAGCTGCTCGCCGGTCCGGTCGGCCTCACGATCTACGCTACCGCCGACCGCACCGAAACCCTGTGGGTGGCGCACCTGGACGACGTCTCCCCTGACGGTGTCAGCCGGCCGCTGACACAGGGCGCGCTCCTGGGGTCGCATCGTGCCCTCGACCCCGAGGCCAGCTGGCTCCTGCCCGACGGCACCGTGCTACGACCGCAACACATCAGCACCAAGGCTGCCGCCGAGCCCGTCGTGCCCGGTGAATTGACTCGCTACGACATCGAGGTGTTCCCGACCGCGGCGCTCCTCGCCCCGGGCCACCGGTTGCGGCTGACGCTGACGACGTACGACTTCCCGCATCTGGTGCCGACCCGCCCGCAGCGGACAGCACTGGCGGGCGGGACGTATCGGATTTCTCAAGGGGGCGTACACGCTTCGCACCTCGTGGTGCCGTTGGCCGACCCGGCGACCATGGCGCAGCCCTAGTCGCGAGCAGACGCAAAACTGTCGTTTTCACGTCGAAAACGACAGTTTTGTGTCTGCTCGCGGGAAACCCTTAGCCCAGGAAGCGCTGCGTGTAGGGCGCGAAGCGGGCCTTCAGGTCATCGGGGTCGAGGCCGAACATCTCGCACGACGTCTCGACCCGACCCAGCCGGCCGCGCTGGTGGCCGGCGAGGTAGTCCGCCATCGCGGCGCGCTCGGTGTCCGAAAGTTGTTCCTCCGCAAGGGCGAAGACGCTCTCTGCGGCGCCGAGATCGTCGGCCATGAAATCGTCGAAGCGGATGTCGATGGAGCGGTCCCGGCCGATGATGTCCCGGTCCCGGACCAGCCCGGCAAGCATGTGCTCCAGTCGCTGCACCCAGTACGACGCGATGTATTCGACGGGAACCGTGCTGCGATGCATACGCGCCGAGTAGGTGAGCATCGCGATCATCGACAGCACCACCGGAACCGGATCGCGGTGCGTGAAAACACCAACCACACCGGGTAATTCGGCATTGAGCACCGGCAGCTGCTCGAGATGCTGCGGCGACTTGAGCAGCCAGCGCCGGCCGCCGCGCAGGAACTGCAGGGCCTTGAGCTGGGTCACCATGTGCCGGTAGTGCGGCGTCTGGTCATGGGATTCGTAGTAGTCGCGCCATGCGGGCACGTCGGCCAGCGTCTCGAAGTACATCGTGGAAAAGTCGTTGGCCAGCAACTGGATTTCCTCGTGCACGTGGTCGGTGGTCATCTCGTGCATCAGCGGGAAATGCGGCATGACGATGTTCATCACGTTGACCGCGACGTCCATCCGGGTGCGCCGCGGGTCCGGCTCGATACCGGCCTCGGACGCCAGCGGGAACGGCTCCATCGACTCCCAGTACGGCAGGGTCCGGAAGGTTCCGGCGGCGGCCAGCAGGTTGTGTAGGTGCGTGGTCCCGGTGCGCGGCAGCCCGACGATCACCACCGGGGGCAGCAGTTCGATGTCGTGAATCTCGGGGTGTCGCTTCAACAAATCGGTGAGCAGCAGCCGATTCTTCAACAGCTGCAGCAGTTGGCCGTAGAAGTTCACGACGCCGGGGCCGTTGAGGCCGTCGATCTGCCGGAGCGCGCCCAGCAGCACCTCGAGGCGTTCGCGGTAGTCGGTGGCGCCGAAGTCGTCGAGGCCAGTGTCGGCGCTCGCCTTGGCGTGCAGCGCGTCCGCGTCGAGCGGACAGTCCGCCGCCATCATCGTCATCATGTCGCGGAACTGCTGCGCCTCGGCTGTGAAGGTCGGATAGGCCAGGTCATCGAGCCGGACAACGTCTGTGGTGTCAGTCACACTACTTATGTTACTATGAGTTTCGTAATGGCGAAAGAACTTGGTAGACCCCGTGATCGGCGCATCGACGACGCCGTACTGGATGCGACCGTGCAGCTCCTCGGCGAAGTCGGTTATGCCGCCCTGTCGGTAGATGCCATCGCCAAGCAGGCCGGCACCAGCAAGCCGGCGATCTACCGGCGCTGGCCCAGCAAGGCCCACCTCGTCCACGAGGCCGCATTCCCCGCCGGTGTCGCCACGGAACTGCCCGACACCGGCTCTCTCGAAGGCGATGTCCGGGCCATGGTCCGCGGCACCGTGGCGGTGCTCAGCACCCCGGCGGCCCGCGCTGCGCTCCCTGGACTGCTCGGCGAGATGACCGCCGACGCCACCCTGCACAACGCGCTGCTGGATCGATTCGCCGACGCGCTGGGTCCCGGATTGCACGCCCGCCTCGATGCCGCCGCGGCCCGCGGGGAACTCCGCGCCGACGTCAACGCCACCGACCTGACCGAGGTCATCACCGGCATCGCCCTGCTCGCCGCCCTCACGCGGAGCGCCGCCCCCGATGACGACTGGATAGACCGCAACACCACACTGATCCTGAAAGGTATTGGCGCATGACCGAATCCGCTGCCGCATGGCGGGAACTCCTCGACACGCTTCGCGAGCTCGACACCTCCTTCCTGGAGGGCCCGCGCGCCGTCACCGACGACCGCCAGATCGCCGACGGTTACCGGATGCTCGCGACCGGACTCGGCGTCGCCCTCGACTGCTATCTGTTCCCCGAGCCGGGTCGGCCGCAGTTCGTGGCCGTCAACACCCCGACGCGGCACGACCGCCGCTGGGGCGGCGACAACACCGACGCCTACTACCACATGTGCCCCGTCGACCCGGAGCGCAAATACCGAATCTTCGGCAACAAGGGCGACAGCGTCTACCTCTCGCTGACCGCATACAACGAGCCCTCGCCCGGCGCCTGGTCCAACCGCGTCGTCGCGATAATCCGTGACAGTGATATCGAATTCGACGACGACGGCAACTTCTCCTTCGAGCTCGGACCCCTGCCCGACGCGGCCGTCTTCCTCACGCGCGACTACCAGGCCGACCCGACGACGGGACGTCCGGTCAGCTGGAACATCGAGGCACTCGATCCCCCGGAGCCGTTCCGGCACAGCGACGCCGCGACGGCCGCCGCGCTGCGGTCCAGCGCCACCTGGATCAGGACGCTGTTCGCCATCATGCCGATGCCGGTGGGCACCCGAGCCGTCGACGAAGCCAGCCTCGGACACGAAACCGCCCATCGGGCCAATGAATTCGCCGCGCCCTATCAGGTGCCGGACGCCAACTTCGGCTGGTCGGCGCGCGACGCCTGCTATTCATACGGCAGCTTCGTGCTCGCCGAGGACGAAGCCCTGGTGATCACCCACCGTCCGCCGGCCTGCCGGTTCTGGAACCTGGTGGTGTGGAACCAGTTCATGGCCACCCCCGGTGCCAGTGACGCGCGGAGCTCACTCAACGGCTACAGCGCGGTGCCCAATTCGGATGGCACGGTGACGGTCGTGCTGTCCCGCGGTACCACCGCGCATCCGAATTCGCTTACCACGCTGGACTATCCGCAGGGCAACCTGGCGTTCCGCTGGTTCCTGACAGACCAGGTGCCGGACCGCCCCGAGGTGCAGCTCGTCAAGATCGCCGACGCCCCCACGTCACCTTCCTGAGGGATTTGTGCACGATTTTCCGCGCCGACCGCGGAAAATCGTGCACAAATCACGGGACGACGGCGTCGATGGCCCGGTAGATCCGCTGCTCGCTGACCGGCCGTGGGGTGCCCAGCTGCTGGGCCCACAGGCTGACACGGAGTTCCTCGATCTGCCGGGCGATGTCGCGGACGTCGTCGCCTTGGCAACGTAGTGGCGAAAGCGCCTGCCGCAGTTCGTTGTACGCGTCCTCGACGGCGTGGACGCGGTCCATCCGTTCGCGGTCTGCCGCCGGCGCTTGCGGCAGGCGCTCCAAGCGTCGGCCGATGGCGGTCAGGTAGCGGGTCAGGTCGGCCAGGTGGGTCACGCCCGTCGCCGCGACGAATCCGACCGGCAGCAGCCGGGCCAATTGGGCGCGGATATCGGCGACGGCGTCGGCCTGGAGCGCAGAAGGCTTGTCGGGCAACGCAACCTGCGCGGCGTGCGCGGCGGTCAACACGCGCTCGACGCGGCCGACGACGTCGAGTGTCGTCGGGACCAGCTTGGCTGCGACGGTATCGCGCAGCGCCGTGAAGTCCACCGCGGTCCACACCGGCTTGGGCGCCAACACCCGCACCGCGGCGTCGGCGCAGTCTTCGAGCAGCGCAGCCAGGCTGCCGTCAGGATTGCTCGACAGCGACAGGCGCGCGCGGGGATTGAGGCCGCGCTCGGCAGCCTTGACCGGTGATGGCGCCGCGAGTCGCAGCAGCCGGCGCAGCCCGGGGCCCATGGCCGCGGCCTGCTCGGCCGCCGTCGGGAAGACCCGGATGTCCACTGCCGCACCGGTATCCACGAACGCCGGGAATCCGCGCACGGTGTGGCCGCCGGCCGAGCTCTCCACAGTGCGGGGCAGCTCGGCGAGGTCGTCCGGCCAGGCCTTGAGGCCGGTACGTTGCAGATCGCCCGCGACGGCGCCGGCGACCGCCTGGCGCACCGACCCGGCCAACTTGTCGTGCAGCGCGCCCAGGTCCTTGCCGCGCGCCACCTCGGTGCCGTCTTTCTCGACGGCGAAGGTGACCCGCAGGTGGTCCGGAATCTTGCTCAGGTCGAAGGCGTCGATCGGTACCAGAATGCCGCTGCGCCTCCGCAATTCACGCTGCAGCTCCTCGAGCAGTGAGCCGTCTCCAGGATTGAGGTCCGGCAGCACCGCCCGCGCGGTGTCGGGCGCGGGCACGAAGTTGCGGCGCAGGTCCTTGGGCAACGATTTGATCAGCGCGGTGACCAGCTCTTCCCGCAGCGCGGGAACCTGCCACGCGAAACCGTCGCCGCCGAGCCGGGCCAGCACCTCGACCGGAACGTGAACCGTCACACCGTCGTCGGCCGCGCCGGGCTCGAACCGGTAGCTCAACGGCAGCGACAGGTCACCGGTTTGCCAGGTGTCGGGCTGGTCGGCGTCGGTGTCGGTGCGCAGCAGGTCGTCGCGCGTCATGGTCAGCAGGTCCGGCGTCACATGCCGCTGCTTCTTCCACCAGGTGTCGAAATGCCGTGCCGACACCGCGCTTTCGGGGACTCGCTGGTCGTAGAAGGCGTAGACCTCGTCATCGCCGGCCAGCAGATCCCGGCGCCGGGCGCGCTCCTCCAGCTCTTCCAGTTCGGTTCGCAGGCGCGTGTTGTCGCGGAAGAAGTGGTGCCGCGTCTGCCAGTCACCTTCGACCAGCGCGTGCCGGATGAACAGCTCGCGCGTGACTACGGGGTCCACCTGCGCGTACCCGACCCGACGGCGCGGCACCAGCGGGAGCCCGTAGAGCGTCACCCGCTCGAACGCCATGACCGCACCGCGGCGGGCATCCCAGTGCGGCTCGCTGAAGGTGCGCTGCAACAGATCTCCGGCGACCCGCTCGACGGTCTCCGGTTCGATGCGCGCCGCGATACGGCCGAACAGCCGGCTCGTCTCCACCAGATCCGCGACGACGATCCACCGCGGCGGCTTCTTCGTCAGCACCGAGCCCGGCGCCAGCACGAATCGCGAGTTGCGGGCGCCCTGGTAGTCGCGCGTCTCACCTTCTCGCAACCCGACGTGCGACAACAGCCCGGCGGTCAGCGCGGTGTGGATGCGCAGCGGGTCGGCGTCGTCGCCCGACTCCCGGATGCCGAGATCGCCGGCGATGCTGCGCAATTGGCCGACCAGGTCCTGCCATTCCCGAATCCGCAGGTAGTGCAGGAATTCGTCGCGGCACATCCGGCGGAAGGCGCTGCCGGACAACTGGTTCCGCTGCTCGCGCAGGTAGTTCCACAAGTTCAGATAGGAGATGAAGTCCGAATGTTCGTCGGCGAACCGCGCGTGCTTCTGCCGCGCGGCCTCTTCCCGGTCGGACGGCCGCTCCCGTGGGTCCGGAATCGACAGTGCGGCGGCCAGGATCAGCACCTCACGTACGCAGCCTTCGGTGTCGGCCTGCAGGATCATCCGGCCGACGCGCGGGTCCAGCGGCAGGCGGGCCAGTCGGCGACCGACGTCGGTGATGGCGCCCTTCGCGTCGAAAGCGCCCAATTCCTGGAGCAATTGGATGCCGTCGCGAATGCTGCGCGCATCCGGCGGGTCCAGGAACGGGAACGCCTCGATGTCGCCCAGTCCCAGTGCCGCCATCTGCAGAATGACCGCGCCGAGGTTGGTGCGCAGAATCTCGGGGTCGGTGTACCGGGGTCGGCTCGCGAAGTCCTCTTCCGAGTACAACCGGATGCACACACCGGGTGCGGTACGGCCCGACCGGCCGGACCGCTGTGCGGCCGACGCCTGTGAGATGGGTTCGATCGGCAGCCTCTGCACCTTGGTTCGCCGGCTGTAGCGGGAGATGCGCGCTGTGCCGGGGTCGACGACGTACCGGATGCCCGGCACGGTCAGCGAGGTCTCGGCGACGTTGGTGGCCAACACGATCCGGCGCGGTCCGCCCGGCTTGGCGGTGAAGACCTTCTGCTGGTCCGCGGTCGGCAACCGGGCGTACAGCGGCAGGATCTCGGTCGGGAAGGTGTCACCCGACAATGCGTCCCGCAAAGCCTCTGCGGTGTCCCGGATGTCGCGCTCACCGGACAGGAAGACCAGCACGTCGCCCGCCGGTTCGGATTCCAGTTCGCGCACCGCGTCGACGATGGCCTCGGTCTGGTCGCGCGGCTCGGTGCGGACGATCTCGTGGTCTGGGTCGTCCGGGTCATCGCTGTCGTCCACCGCGACGGGGACTTCCAGTGGCCGGTAACGGATTTCGACGGGGTACGTGCGGCCGGAGACCTCGACGATCGGCGCGTCATAGAAGTGTTTGGCGAATCGCTCGGGCTCGATGGTCGCCGACGTCACGATGACCTTCAGGTCCGGTCGGCGCGGCAGCAACTCGCGCAGATACCCGAGCAGGAAGTCGATGTTGAGGCTGCGTTCGTGGGCCTCGTCGAGGATCAGTGTGTCGTACCGCAGCAGTCGCCGGTCCCTCTGAATCTCGGCGAGCAGAATGCCGTCGGTCATCAGTTTGACGAGGGTCGAGTCGCTGGCCTGATCGGTGAACCGCACCGTGTAGCCGATGGCCCCGCCCAGTGCCGTGCCGGTTTCGTCGGCGATGCGCTGCGCCACCGTGCGCGCGGCCAGCCGCCGTGGCTGGGTGTGCCCGATGGTGCCGCGGATGCCCCTGCCGAGCTCGAGACAGATCTTGGGCAGCTGCGTCGTCTTGCCCGAGCCGGTCTCGCCGGCGACGATCACCACCTGGTTGTCGGTGATGGCCTTGGCGATCTCACCTCGACGATCGGTGACCGGCAGGTCGGGATAGGTGATCGCAGGAACAGCCGCGAGGCGGCTGGCGATCACCCCTTCCGCGGCCGCGATCTGTTCAACGATCTTCTCCGGGTTGTCGCCCCGCAGATTCTTCAGCCGACGCTCCAGCCGCGCGGCGTCACGGATGGTCAGACCATCCAGACGATCACGCAGTTCGCGCAGCTGAAGGTCGGACACCAGTCCCAGGATAGGTGGTCCGCGGTCAGTCGCGTGTTGCCGGTGCGTGCGGAATGGGGCAGCCCGACGCGATGTCGGCCGTCTGATCGTGGTGGTCGTAGGGGGTACCGGTGATCCCATTGCGCGACGCCAGGAAGCGGGCCAGCTTGAGCGCCGTGCCCCACATGGCGGTGTCGCTCCGGCGGGCGGCCGAACGAGCCGCGGCGCCCGGCGTGTGGTCGAGCACACGCCGGAAGCCGATGTTGACGTGGACCAGGACCGCCGCCGCGGCAGTCCACGGCATGAAATTGATATCGGCCCAACCGGTTCCACGGACCATGGCGCGCATCATGTCGCGGCCACCGTAGTAGGTCAGGAGACCGAGGAACGGGCTCACCCCGACCCGGGTCACCAGTGCCGACCGGAAGTTGTCAGCCGCGGCGCCGACCATGGTCTCGGTCCACTCCGACGGGCCGCCGGCGTACGCGACGATGAAGTCCATGGCCTCCAGGGCCTGCTTCGAGTCTTTGGGGATGAGTTCGTCGGCGACCCCGAACACGCGGGCGATGTACGCCCAGTACATCAGCGCCGCGTCCAGATCCGCACGGCTGCAACGACGTCCGTGGGCGTGATCGATCAGCAGGGGTTGCAGGCCAAAGGTGATCGCCGCGTTCATCATCATCGCGTTGGAGATGGGGTTGCCGTGTTCGGCGAACTGTTCGTCGCCCCAGGTGCGGCGCAAGCCGGCCCGAACCTGTGAGTGCATGAGCCGCACGCGCACGGTGTCCTTGAACGGCGCGGCGAAGCGATCCAGCGCGCCGCGGTAGGTCATGTTGCGAAACCAGGCCATGGTTTCGAGGTTGCGACGGTAGAAGTCATTGACCAGTCGGCCGGTTTCCCCGGTGGCATAGGCAACCTCGTCGCCGACGAACGTGCCGAAGGTGTCGCCCGCCGCCATGCCGAACTTGCCTGCGAAGGAGGCGTTGTTCCAGAGTTGGCGGCCCCGTTCCCATTTCATCGGGTCGTACCACTCAGGCGGGTTGTCCAGGTCGGCGAACAACGCGATCAGTTCCGCGGGGGCGTGGTCGACCGACTCGATGCCGTGCTCGAGGGCCTGCTCCAGAAGTGCCCGGCCTTCGGCCATCCCAGTCTCACGGAACCGCGCGACGACGGCGTCCATCAGTTCGTCGCCCTGCCACAGGTGGTCGACGAAAAGGTCGGTCCACGGCGTCGCTTTCGGCACGTCGCTGAAATCCAGCCACGGCGACAACTGCTGCCGACGGGTATGCGTCCAGATCGACTCGAACCGGAGACGTGCGGGGGCGGGACGCAACGCCATCCCCGGCCGCCAGTAGTAGTCGTACGGATGACCGCCAGTGGGTACGTGTGAATTGCCAGAACGACGCTCTTCTCGGGTCGACGAAGCCATGCCAAAATGCTGACACGAGCATTTACTCGCATACAATTCGTTTCGTGACGGCCCGGTGAGCAGCACACAGAGGGTGCCGCGGCGCACCCCACGACAAGAACGCTCGCGTTTGATGGTCGAGCGCATCCTTGACGCCGGTCGGCAGGTACTGATCGAGCGGGGATACGACGGCGCCACGACGAATCGGATCGCGGAGGTCGCCGGCATCAGCCCGGGTTCGCTCTACCAGTATTTTCCCAACAAGGACGCGATCATCGCGGCGATCGTCGACGCCCACACCGACCACGTCGTGCGCTCGGTGACCACGCGGCTGGTGGAGCAGGTCGGCCAGCCCGAAGACCTCGGCAGCCTGCGGGAAGTCCTGGCGATCCTGCTGGACGCGATGGCCGAACAACCCGAGCTACTGCGAGCCCTGATCGAGCACACCCCTCGGCTCGGCCTCGGCAACAAGATCGCCGATTTCGAGCAACGTGTCGGAGAGCTTGCGATCGCCCACCTCCGGTTGCGCCCGCAACCGATTCACCACGCCGACACCAGAATCTGGATCGCGGTGCGCGCGGTCGAGCATCTGAGCATCCGCTACGTACTCGACCGCCCGGACATCGACCACGACGAATTTCTCGATGAACTCGCCGCGCTCATGGCGTCCTACATGATGGTTCATAGCCACAAAGACGCCTCCGTTAGGGACGTGCCCCCAGGAGCGCATCCTCCGCAAGGGTGATCCAGTCCGGTAGATGCGGGTCGCGCAACGCATTCCGGCGATCGAAGGCGTAGGTGAGCGCCACGCCGCGCATGCTGGTGTTGAGCGTCTCGCGCACGCGGGCGTAGTCGGGATGCTGGTTCAGCGGCTCGCCGAACATGGCATCGGTCACCGTGCGGACCTGGCGGCAGAGAACCCGCTCCTGTTGCTCGAGGCTGTCGCGTAGCTCGGCGTTATGCCTTGCGGCAAGCCACAATTCGGTCGCTGCCCAGAAGTAGTCCTGCTGGTAGGTCGACCACATCGTCATCACGGCAGCACGGATCCGTTCCCCGGGGTCGTCCGGCCACGCGGTCCGCGTGCTCAGTTCATTGAATCGCGCTTCGGCGAGGTGCTGAACTGCTGCGACGAGTAAGGCGTCACGCGAAGGGAATTGGTGCAACAGGCTTCCCCGACTGACCTCGGCCATCTGCTGGATGCGCAGCGTCGACGTGCCCGCGTACCCGTGTTCGACGAGCGCCCGCACGGCGGCGTCCAGGATACGTTCCTGCACCGCGATGCCGCGGCGTTGTGCACGTCGAGGTGGCGTCATCATCAAATCATAAACTAGTCAGAGTTGACTAGTTTGCCCGGATTTGCCTACGCTCGGCCGCAACCGACGCAGGAGGACGCGCATGGACACCGAATCCATCACCCGGACCGCCGACCGCATGTGGCACGACGTGTTCCTGCCCGACGACGTGCAGCACGTCCGGGCAATGGCCCGCGACGCCGTCGCCACGCACCTGGCACCGGTCGCCCGCGAGATCGCCCAGCGCGAGGAGTCCGTCGACTCGTTCCCGTGGACCGCCTTCAAGGGCCTTGCCGGCGCCGGTTGCTTCGCGGTGCCGTTCGAGCAGCCGTTCGGCGCGGGTCTGCAGCACCCGATGCTGGCGACCTGCATCGTCACCGAGGAGATCGCCTACGAGAGCTCCAGCTTGGCCGGCGTGTACGACGGGCAATGCATCCTCAACGCCCGCGCCCTCTCGTTCGCCCAACCCCACATCCGCGCGCAGGTCCTACCTGGCCTCATCAGCGGCGACGCCGTATTCGCCTTCGCCACAACCGAACCCGATGCGTCGAGCGATCTGACGCCGACCGCGCTGCAGACCGTCGCCACGAGAACCCCGGACGGATTCGTCGTCAACGGCCGCAAACGGTGGATCACCAATTCGGTTGTCGCCGATTGGGTTTGCATCCTGTGCCGCGACGGTGACACCGACAACGCCACCATGCTCCTGATCGACATGCACAGCCCCGGCGTCCAGGTCGGTGAACCGGATCTCAAGATGGGTCACCGCGGCCAGATCACCGCCGACATCGTTTTCGACAACGTCGCCGTGCCGGCAGACCACGCGCTCGGCGAACCCGGCCGGGGCTTGGCCACGGCATTGGCGTCCTTGGCGGCCGGGCGACTCGGCATCGCCGCGGCCGGTGTCGGCGTCGCCCAGATCGCACTCGACCTGGCGGTGGCCCGGCTGCGGAGCCGAGAGCTGTTCGGCCGCAAGCTCGGCGAGATGCAGTACTGGCAGTACAGATTGGCCGAACGCGCCACCGAGCTCGAAGCCGCCCGCTCGATGTACCAGAAGGCGGCCGTCCGTCTTGACCGCGGCGACCGGTCCGGCGAGCCGGAAGCATCCATGGCCAAGTCCTACGCGACCCGGCTCGCCAACGATCTCGCCCGCGACGCGCTCCAAATCTACGGCGGCTACGGGTTCGCACGGCGGGTGTCGGCGACCGGCGAAAACTACCGGCTCGAAGAGATCTACCGCGACGCCAAGATCCTGGAAATCTTCGAAGGCGCCAACGAAGTTCTGCAGTGGGTCATCGCCCGCCAGCTGATCGGCCGCGACATCACGGGCTGAGCGGATCGCGGCCGGCCGAGCCCATCACCGCGCCGGCAAGCCGATGCTCCAGACCCTGGACGACGCGCAGCACGGTTGCCCGTTCCGCTTCGCTCAGACCACCGACGGTCAACTCTTCGATGTCGCGCCACACCCCCTCGATCTGATCCCGCAATCCCCGGCTCGCGGGCGTCGCCTCGACCAGGTGCGCGCGCTTGTCCTCGGGGCTCGGGAAACGGCGCACGAATCCGGCATGCTCCAGCCGTTGGATCATGCGGGTCATCGTCGGCGCATCGGAGCTGGTGAGCCGAACCAGGTCGGTCTGGCGGAGCGGGCCGCGGTCCCAGAGGTACATCATCACCACTTCCTGACCCGGATAGAGCCCCAGCGGGCGCAGCAGCGTCGCGACGATCGTTCTCGTCACCCGGGTCAGTTGAAAGACCGCATGAGTGACGGGACCGCTGCGGGCCGCCGTGGGCGATGCCATCGCCTCGCACGTCTCCCGGCCGTCGTCGCTGTCCGTCGCCATCAGCGCACCCCCAGAAATCCATTGGTTGTCTAACCATCTTACTGCAGCCGCATGACAGGAAAAGCCCAGTTGGAATAGGGCCCCAGAAATTACTTGTTCAAGCAAGTATCTAGAAAGGCGGCGCCATGATCACCACCCGCACCGGTACCGAGCTTCGTCGTTCCATCGCACGCCTCGTGGCAGGAACCGCCATCGGGCTGTCGGCGCTGTCCATCGCACTGGCCGCGCCGGCGGCGGCGAAAGGTCCCCACCCGGGCCCGGTGATCGACCGCCCCGAGCCGACCAGTTCCGTCAGCGCACAGACCAATGCCGGCCGCACGTCGACCGCACCGATGACACCCGCCGGGCGCGCGGCACCCGGCGCCATCCCCCGGTCTCAGCCGGCGGTGTCCATCAACGCACAGCAGTACACCGGAGGCGCCGCTGATCCGGCCGCGAATCAGATCCGTAAGGCGGCCGGCTCGGCCGACGACCCGGCCGACACCGCCCGCCGCTCCGAGGTCCGCATGCCGAGCATGCCCGGCGGATTGACCGCCGCCGATGCCGGACGGTTGTTCGGAGGAATGGCCGCAGTGTCGTAACAGACTGCGCCGCAACGCCGTATCGGCGCGAGAGGCTAGGCCTTGTCGGGCGCCCAGTAGTCCAGCATCTCGGCGAAGGTCTCGAACGCCGGCTTGGAGACGCCGTACGCGGCTTCCAAGTGGATGCTGATCGGGAAGCCGAGCTCGCCGACACCGTCGATGACGCGCTTGTACAGGTCGAGCATCAAAGCCCGCTTGGCCGCGGGCTCCTCGCCGGCCAGCCGCGAGACGAACTCCTGCTCGGCGGCGACCAGGGGGTTGCCCGGGTCCTGGATCAGCCAGTTGATCAGGCCGACCTTCGACTCCATCTTCGGGACGAACCCGAACGACAGCAGAATCTCGGGCCGGTGTTCGGTGGTCGCAGCGAACTCCTTCAGGAAGCCCACGATCGTGTCCGAGTACAGCAACTGGGTCATGCCGTAGGTGGCGCCCTGGTTGATCTTGAAGTTGAACCGCCCCTGCTCGCCGTCGCGCGTCGGAATCAGGATGACGCCGCGGTTCGGCACCTGATCGCGGTAGATCGTCAACGCGTCGGTCGGTGCCACGCCGGCGCCTTCACCGTCACTCATGGTGCGCGGGACGCCGACGAAAGCGATGCCGTCGAAGTCCGCCTCCTGCAGCACCGCCAGTCGCTTCGAGAGCGCGTCCTCATCCAGGAACGACGTGACCTGCGTGCACAGCCCACGGATGCCCGGGAGCTCGGGCTTCATCAACTGCCAGAAGTCGAGGACGTCCATCTTCGGCTTCATCTCGATGGGCCGGTCGCCGTCTTCCTCGATCATTCCGGGGATCATCACGTGCCGGATGCGGCCCTCGAGACCGACGGCCGCGGCGTTGAGCAGCACCTTGTGCGCCTCGTCGACCGCAAACTGGGGACCGCGCTCGATATTGGGCGGGACCAGTTCGAAGGCGATGGTGTTCAGGGTCACGACTCTGCTCCGGATCTCAGGACTACATACGGGGCGCAGGCGTCTCTGACCGCTACGACCCGCAGGCCGTGTTTCCCGTGAAACCTCCACCCTACCGATGGCCTCCAGCAAAGAATCGGCCACGTCCGGCTTGCCAGCCGTGATAAACCCGTCCCGTGGCTGAACGCGTCAAGTTCCAGAGTTCCACCGGCCCCATGCTCGCCGGGATCATCGACCTCCCCGAAGGCACCCCGCGCGGCTGGGGCGTCTTCTCGCACGGCTTCACGCTCGGCAAGGACTCCCCTGCCGCGGCGCGCATCTGCAAGCAACTCGCGTCCGACGGCATCGGAATGCTCCGCTTCGACGCCATCGGGCTGGGCGACTCGGAAGGCCACTGGGGCGACGGGTCTTTCACCCACAAGACCAACGACGTCATCGAGGCGTGCAAGTTCATGTCCGAGCGCGGCACGCCGTCGGCTCTGTTGGTGGGCCACTCGTTCGGCGGGGCGTCGGTCCTTGCCGCGGCGCGGCAGGCGCCCGGGGTCCGCGCGGTCGCGACGGTCGCTGCGCCCATCGACCCGTCGCATGTCGAGAAGCAGTACGACGACATCCTCGACTGCGTGCTCGCGAACGGCAGTGCGCAGTGGATGGTCGGCGGGCGCGAACTGACCCTCAAGCGCGACTTCGTGGAGGACGTCCGCGCGGCCAAGCTGCACGCCAAGATCAAGGACCTGCACCTGCCGCTGCTGATCCTGCACTCCCCCACCGACAACACCGTGGGCATCGAGAACGCCAGTGAGATCTTCCGGACCGCCCGCCACCCGCGCAGCTTCGTCTCGCTGGAGGGCACCGAACACCTGCTCACCGGACCGGGGCAGGCCAAGCGTGCGGGCCGGATCATCGGCGCCTGGGCCGACGCCTACCTGGGTCCGGACAAGGCGCGTCCGAGGTAAGGGACCGTATTCAGGCCCCGGCCGCCTTGTTGGCCTTTGCGATGGCCGCGGCGAGCTCCTCGAGCAGCGGGGGCACATCCAGTTCGGTCACCACGGCTTCGATGAAGACGAGGTCGTCGGGATGTGCTGCCGCATCGGCCAGCGCCGCGTCCAACTCGCCGCAGGTTGTCGCCCGGTGGGACAACGGGTTTGGGATGCCGAGGGCCGCCGGAATGTCGCGCCACCGCCAGGTCACGATGTCGTTGTACGACGCGGCCGGACCGTGGATCGCGCGTTCGACGGTGTAGCCGTCGTTGTTCACCAGGATCACCACCGCGGGCACACCCTCGCGGCCGAACTGGCCGAGTTCCTGGATGGTGAGCTGCGCGGCACCGTCGCCGATCAGCAACACCGGACGACGGTCCCGCTCCGCCAGACCCGCACCGAGAGCGGCCGGCAGCGTGTAGCCGATGGAGGCCCACAGCGGCTGGCCGATGAACGCCACGCCGCTGGGCAGCCGGTGCCGGGCCATGCCGTAGTACGACGTGCCCTGCTCGGCCAGGACCACGTTGCCCGGCGTGAGCGCACCGCAGACCTTGTCCCACAGCGCCTTCTGGGTGAGCGGCTGATCCGGTTCGAGCACCGGGTCGGGTGCGTCGGGCACCGGCTGCGGTACCGCGGGCGACCGGGTGGGCCGGGCCGTCAGGATGCTGGTGATCGCCTCGAGCGCGGCCGACATGTCCAGTGGCGCAAAGACTTCGCCGGCCACGGTGCTCTGGTTGGGCCCGATGTCGATGGTCCGCGCGGGGTCGATCTGCTGCGTGAACGATGCGCTCACCATGTCGGTGAACTGAACCCCGGCAGTGACGAGCACCGGGGCCTCTTCGATGGCCCGGCGAACCGTCTCCTGGCTGGAGGTGCCCGCGTAGATGCCGAGGAACTCCGGCGCGGATTCGTCGACCAGGCTCTTGCCCCACATCAGCGTGGCGTGCGGCACGACGTCGGCCGCCAGCAGTGCCTCGAGTTGCGGGACGGCTTCCAGCCGATGCACCAGCAGGTCGGCCAGCACCGTCAGCTGGTGCTCGCCGATCAGGCGAGCGGCTGCCGCGGTGAACAGCGAGAGTGCCCGCGGACTCGTGCCGCTGGTGTACCGCGGCAACGGCCCGGACGGTGGTTCGACGGGGAACCGGGCGACATCGGTGGCCAGCATCAGATAGCCGGGCAGCTTGCGCTCGTGCACCTCGGACAGCACCCGGTCGATCTCGCGGGTGGCTGTGGCCGGCACGAGTTTGGCTTGTGCGCAGGTGATTTCGCGGGCGATGCGGTGAAAGTGGTCGAAGTCGCCGTCACCGAGCGAGTGGTGGATCACCCGGCGGGAGCCTTGCACGTCGATGGACGGCGTGCCGACGATGTGCACCACCGGGACATGCTCGGCGTAACTGCCCGCGATCGCGTTGGCCGCGGACAGCTCGCCGACGCCGAACGTGGTGATGAGCGCCGCCATGCCGCGCAGCCGGCCGTAGCCGTCGGCGGCGTAGCCCGCGTTGAGTTCGTTGGCGCTGCCGACCCACCGGATGCTCCGGTGCGCGATCACATGGTCGAGCAGTTCCAGGTTGAAATCACCTGGCACACCGAAAATCTCGGTGACACCCAGCTCAGCGAGCCGGTCCAGCAGATAGTCACCGACGGTGTACTCGGGCATGCCGACCTCCTGCTGTCGCTGGTACCGCGATGGTAACCGTCCCAGCCCGAACACCGCCCTTCAAGCACTACCATGACGGCCATGACCGTTCGCCCACATCGGCTCGTGTGGCAGGTCGCGGCGGTGTTGCTGCTCGCGGCCTGTGGTTCGAACACGTCAGCGGCGCCGTCGTCGAGCACATCGAGCGCGCCCACGACAACGGCGACCGAGCTCCCGCCGCCGGTGCCCGTCGTACCGGTGAAACCGAATGCGCGGCAGGCCAAGTGGGTCGACCTGCAGGTGGGCGACTGTCTGAACACGCCGCCGCCCACCGACCCGAGCGTCGTCGAGGTGACGCTGGTGGACTGCTCGGCCCCGCACATCGCCGAGGTGTTCCTGCGCGCCAATGTGGCGGTCAACGACGCCATCGCCGGTGTCGCCGATCAGCGGTGCGCGGCCGGCCTGGCGGAATACGCCGGCCGGAGCAGCCGGTACACCTCGACCTATCTGATCGACTCGAACATGGACCGCACCGGACACACGCCGCTGCCCAGCACCGTCATCTGCCTGTTGCAGTCGGCCACCGGCCTCTCGCTGAACGGCTCCGCTAAGGCTTAGCCGTCAACAGGATGTATTGGGCGGCAACCTGTTCGTGCACGTCCTTCAACTCGGCGCCGCGCGCCTCGATGGCATAGTCGCCTGCCGGCGCGACACAGTAGAACTGCTTCGGGTTGGCCAGCAGGATGCAGCGGCTCAGGGTCAGCGCCGGCACCGGATCGGCGGTCTCGGTGCCGTCCACCGACACCTCCTTACCGAAGGTGTTCGCCACGTTGACCGCCGACGCCGGGTCCTTGGCGCGGTACACGCTGGTCTTCCCGCGGGCGAACGCTGTCACGCCGTTGTCTTGGAACACCTTGCTCGACGCGACCGGGTCGCTCTGGAAGTGCAGGGCCCCGGTGCCGGAGTAGACGGCGTTCTGCGAATTGCGCGGCGATTCGGTCTGCAGCGTCAGGGCCAGGAGCCCGGTCGGATCGATCGGCACGGCCGGCAACTCTGCCGCAGGTTTGAAGGGCTCGATCGCGGCGGCCTGGGCGCCGGTCGCCTTGGCCACCAACGCGATGGCCGGATCCGGCCCGGCTGTTGACTGCGCCAATTGTGTCAGGACATAGGGGCCGTGCGCGGTGAAGGACCGCACGGTGGTCACCTTCGTGCCGCGGGAGTCGACGTCGTACGTCGACGCCAGCGCATCCGGATGCTCCTGGACGGCAACGGTTTTCGGCTCTGCCCCGCGGATCTTGACCTGGAGTGCTGCCGCGTTCATCTCGCCGGCCGCGGCGGTGGCATCAGCGGGCGACGCAAAGCGCAGTACGCCGTTGATCAGCACCGTCTTGGCCGCAGACTCCCGCGCCGAGGCGAATCCGTCGACGAAGTGGTGCCTGCCGGCCGCGGTCGCGATGCTCTCGGGCCCGAACTGAGCCAGCAAACCGGGCTCGTCGAGCACGAAATACGTTGACAGATAAGGCTCGATGAGCGTGTCGTCGACCTGCCAGGGTCCCACCACGTAGCCGGCCAGCTGTTGCGCCTCGAGCCTCGCACCGGCCTCCGGGGCGCCCGCGGTGCCGTAGGGCTCATGCGGTTTTACCGGGTAGTTCCCCGGCTTCAGCTGTGCCGGGGCGACGATCGCCGGTGGCGGTGGCGTCGTCGAGGTCGCCGGCTTCGCGGATGACGTGGCCGGGCTCGACTGTGTCGATCCGCCACCACAGCCCGCGCCCAACAGCGCCACCGCGACCACCGCTCCACAGCTGACCAGACCCCGCATGCGTCCCTCCCCTGCCGACTGCAGACCAACCTACTCAGTGTCAGGTCTTCGCGGCACTGAACTGCATGACGTGCCCAAACACCTTGGTAGTCGTATCGATACGCAGCCCGTTGCGGCGACCTTCGGCAGCCAGTTCATCGGGGTTCAGCAGTCGGAACGGCGACCGGTCCACCCGGTGCACCACCGTGGCCACCGGTGTCCGCGTCAGGTCGTAACCGACGAACACGCCACCGGACTTGAGCACCCGGGCGATCTCGGCGACCGCGGCCTCCCATTCGATGACGTGGTGCATCATCAGGCAGCTGACCACCGAATCGAACGCGTCGTCGGCGAACGGCAGGCGGGTCGCGTCGGCGCTCTGCACCGTGACGTGCGGGTTGTCCTTCAGGCGGTGCGCCGCGGCGTCGACCATCACCGGATCCAGATCGGTCGCGGTGATGGCCAGTCCGGGACGCGCGGCCGACAGACCTTCCGCGATTGCGCCGCTGCCGGAACCGATTTCGAGCAACTGCTCACCCAGCCGGTCGGTGGGCAGCATGTCGAGCACGGCGCGCGTGGTGGTTCTCCACATGGCGCCGCAGCAGAAGGCGCGCTCGACTTTGGACATCACCGGCATTGCGGTCTCCTCCTCGTGGTGTCCGTCGAGTATGGAGCCGCCTGCACCGTCAGCACTTGGACGGATCCGTCGAATCCCGCAGCGCGCGGGCGATCGCGGACGGCGCCGCACCGGTCATCTCACGGCATACCCGGTTGGCATGGGAACCGTCGGCGAATCCGGCCAGATGCGCGGCGTCGGTGACCTGCTCGCCGTCGGCGAGATGTTTCAAGCCCGAGAGCAGCCTGGCCCAGCGGGCCGCCGCCGAGAAGGACACACCGGTCTGCTGCCGGCACAGCCGGCCGAGGTAGTCCGGCGACACCGCGACCTCGTGGGCGATCGACGCGAGATCCACGGATTCGGTTGTGCCGCTGTAGACCAGGTCCATCGCCTGCCTCAGCTGCGGATGCAGGCCGGGTTGCTCTCGCGGGCCGCCACAGAGGCGCTCGACCAATGCGGCAGCGGCCAGCTCGGGGTCGGCGTCGTACGCGTCGGCCACGGCTCGCGCCAACACCTGGCCATCCTCGGGCATCCAGATGCCGTCCTCGGATTCGCTCTGGCTCAGTGCGTGCAGCGCTGACCCGGGCCAGCTGTGCGGCGCCAGATACAGCGCCAACGTCAGATCGGTGGGCGCCGACCGTACCGCGTGGCCGGCGCCGCTGGCGATGACGACGACGTGTCCACTGCGGGACGCCTCGCCGGCGGTTCGAACCGTCAGCGGTCCGGTCAGCCCGACCCCGATCTGCACCGCGGCATGGTGGTGAATGTCCAGGTCGCCGAAGGTGCCGACGACCATCATCTGCGCCGGACCCAGCTCCCAGACGGGCATACCCGATGTTAACGCTGCGACTGCCGCCGCTCGATGACCTCCAGGGCCTGCTGCGCCCACCGCAGGTTCTCGTGCTCGAACGAGATGCCGCGCATCAGCGTCAGATAGGGCCCCACCCGTTCGGCTTCGGCAAGGAACGCAGCCTCGCTGCGCCCGCCCAGTATTCGGTTGCGAATCCGTTCATAGAGCTCGAGTTGCTTGGTGGACCACTGGATTCGGTCCCGCAGGCCGGCGCACACGGCCGCTGCGTTCCCGCTGTCGACAGTGGAGACCTGGACCAGCAGGTCGTCGCGCATGGCCAAGGGCTTGGGTGTCGCCTCCGTGAAAGCATGCACCGCGGCCCGGCCGGCATCGGTCAGCGTGAACATCCGCTTGTTCGGTCGTCGCTCCTGTTCGACCACGCGGGCCTCGATCAGCCCGTCGGCCGCGAGCCGGTCGAGTTCGCGATACAGCTGCTGTGGCGTGGCCATCCAGAAGTTGGCGACGGACGCGTCGAAGCCCTTGGCCAGGTCATATCCCGAGGCCTCACTGTCGAGCAGGGCCGCCAACACGGCGTCACGCAGAGCCATGCCCAGGGAGTCTAATAGTCAACAAAGTGATTAGTCACATATAGACATGCCGAGCTTGGCCCGCTAGCGTCACCCGTACCTAATCAACAAATTGACTATGCGAGGTTTGCGATGCAGGCATTCCGCAAGGCCGTCGAGGCCGCCGACGGCGAAGCCATGGCCGCCTGTCTGGCCGACGACGTGGTGTTCACCAGCCCCGTCGCCTTCAAGCCCTACCCGGGCAAGCCCATCACCGCCGCCATCCTGCGCGGCGTGCTGCGGGTCTTCGAGGACTTCCGCTACATCCGGGAGATCAACGACCCCGAAACGGGCAGCCACGCACTGGTTTTCGAGACCACGGTCGGCGGCAAGAGGATCACCGGCTGCGACTTCATCCACGTCAACGACGAGGGCCTGATCGACGACTTCATGGTCATGGTCCGGCCGTTGTCGGGTGCGCAGGCGCTGTCGGAGGCCATGGCCGCGCAGTTCCCGCAGATCCAGGCCGAGGCCGCCGAAGCCATCGCCGCCCTGACCGCGAAGGAGCAGTGAGCATGAAGATCGGTCTCGGCATCAACTACGCCGGCGGTTTCAAGGAGGTCGTGGCCGAGGTCGCCGACCTCGAAAAGGCCGGCCTGGACGTCGTTTTCGTCCCCGAGGCGTACTCCTTCGACGCCATCAGCGCGCTCGGCTACCTGGCCGCCGCCACCGAGCGGGTGGAACTGGCCTCCGGCGTCCTGCAGCTCTACACCCGCACCCCGACGCTGACCGCGATGACGGCCGCCGGCCTCGACTACGTGTCCGACGGCCGGTACATCCTGGGTCTCGGCGCGTCCGGCCCGCAGGTGATCGAAGGCTTTCACGGCGTCCCGTATGACAGCCCCATCGGCCGCACCCGCGAGGTCGTCGAGATCTGCCGCCAGGTGTGGCGCCGCGAGCGCCTCGCCTACCAAGGCAAGCACTACACCATCCCGCTGCCGGAAGGTCAGGGCACCGGCCTCGGGAAGTCACTCAAGCTCATCAACCACCCTGTGCGCGAACGCATCCCGGTGTTGCTGGCGGCACTCGGGCCGAAGAACGTCGAGCTGGCCGCGGAGATCGCCGAAGGCTGGCAGCCGATCTTCTACATGCCGGAGAAGGCCAAGGACGTCTGGGGAGATGCATTGGAGGCCGGTTACGCAAAGCGTGACGCGTCGCTGCCGCCCATGGACATCTACGCTGGACCGGCACTGGCCATCGGCGACAACGTCGAGGGAATGCGCGAATTCATCAAGCCGCACATCGCGCTGTACATCGGCGGCATGGGCGCCAAGGGCAAGAACTTCTACCACAACGTGGCCACCAAGTACGGCTACGGCGCCGAGGCCGACCGCATCCAGGAGCTGTACCTGGCCGGTGACAAGGACGGTGCGGCAAAGGTGGTTCCCGACGAACTGGTCCGCGACATCTCGCTGATCGGCAGCCGCGAGTTCGTCAAGGAACGCGTCGCCGCATTCCGGGAGGCCGGCGTGACGGTGCTCAACGTGGTGCCGATGGGTGCGACGACCGCCGACCGCGTCAAGCTCATCGAGGAGCTGCGCGAGCTGGTGTAGGGCTGACGCTACCGCTACGCGCCCGGCTGGCCGTACACCGCGACGACGACCGAACGGTCGGGGCTGTTCTCGGACCACACGCCCATGACGGTGTTGGCGCAGTTGGCCATGATCGCGTAGGTCGGCGGGTCGTAGTACCACTGGTTCAGCACATCCAGGTTGTTGATGGCGATTGACTGATTGATCGCCACCGTCTGAAACACCTTGCCCCGGAAGCCCGCTGCTTCCGCGCGCCGCTGTGCCGTCGACCCGTCCGAGCCGAGGTCGCCGTCGAGGGCGCGGTTGTTCAGCACGTCGTTCGCGTGCCACTCGGCGGCGAGCCGCAGCTGCGGGCTGACCGCCACGTCATTGGTGCAGCCGGCCTGGTGCTGAATGGTGTAGACGTTGGCGACCACGCTGTTGTTGAGGCGCGTGTTGTCGGCGTGAGCCACCGCAGGCAGCGCGGCGCCGCACGCGAAGACCGCCAGGATCACCCCGGCCAACCGAGTACTCACTGTGCCCCCGGTCGGTAGTTGCCCGCGGAACTGCGCAGCGGCCCGATCAGCTCGGGGCACAGTTCGTTGATCACCTGTCCGACAAGATAATTGGCCTGGCCTTCGTCGCCACCCGTGACGTCGACCTTGATGTCACCGATGATCTGCCCGTAACTCCGGCCCGCGGCGATCTTGTCGCACACGCCGCGCCCGTAGGCGATGGCGGCATCGCCGCTCGGGAAGTTGAAGCCGCCCCGCACGTTGACGCTGTTCACGTACGTCACCGGGTCGGCCTGGGCCGGCGGCACCATCCAACCGGCCGCGGCCCCCGCGGCGAACACCATCACCAGCGCCCGCGTCACACGGGATCGAACTGTGAGATCAGCCATCGATCGTGCACCTTGTCGAGAGTCACCCGCACCGTCGAGGTCGACGCGGTGGGCGCGTCGGCACCGATGGTGGTCGTCTGGTTCACGAAAACCAGCACCACAGCGTGGTTTTCGGTCGCCGACACCGAAGCGGCATCCGGAACGGTCGCGACCGCGGAGATGTGTTTCTGTTTGGCCCCGGGCGCCACGACGGTGTCGACCAACTTGGTGTACTCGTCGCGGAACCCGCCGGTCAGCCGGCCGGCGGCCGATTTCAGCTCGGTGTCAACCGTTTCCGGCCGGTACGACAGCATGGCGACGGTGCCGTCACTGGCCGCCCGCACAGACTCGGTGGCCGCGGCTTGCGCGAGCCGCACCGACCCGTCCTGCCAGTTGAAGTACCCCGCAGCGACGGCAAGCAGCATCGCGGCGAACGCCAATGTCAGACCCGTCCACCGCGCCCATGGCTTCCGCGAAACACTCTGCACCGCTGCGGGTTCGGCTTCGACAACCGCCTCCTCGGCGGCCTCGGTCTCGTCGGGTTCGACGGGACGTTCTTCGACATCCACTGTCACTGTCATGACCTGTCCTTCATGTTGCCCTGACCGTCCGATGTGCTCATGACACGAACTGGACGTTGGAGATTCGGGCGCCCGCGCCGTCCTTGGCGACACTGATCCGCATGCGCCAGTTTCGTGGTGGACCCGCCGGCGCCTCGGCCAGCGATGTCCGCACCGACACCGCGAGAAGCACCTGTGCGCCATCACCGGTCACCGACTCGAGTCCGGCTTCGGTGACGGTGCCCTCGGATTTCGAGCGGGCCTGCTTCACCACCGCGACGAACGGCTCGGACCGGCGCTGGAAGTCTTCCCGGAATTCGCCGGTCGACGAGTCGAGTATCCGGCGGATGTCGGTGTCGGCCTCGGTGTAGCTGATCGTGGTCAGGTTCAGCGCGGCCTGGCGGGCAGTCTGCACGTACAGGTTCCGCAGCAACTGTCCCTGTTCGGCCTGGTGCGCCCGAAAACCCAGCCAGCCCACCAGGGCACCCCCGGCGACGACCAGCGCGAGTCCGGTTGCGACCAGCGGCGAGACACGCGGCAACCGTTGCCGCAGCGACGGTTTCGGCGCCGCGACCGCATCTTCGTCGGCTGCATCCGCATCGGCTGCATCGGCGATGTCTAGCTGCTCGGGATCAGCATGCTCTGCCATGTCTTGCCTTTCGTGGTGGCGGCCAGGTCGGAGTCGGTGTACGGCTTGCCATCAGGTCCCACGTAACCGCCGGTCGCGGGGTCGTAGGGCACCACGGCCACCGGGGGTGCCGGGGGTGACGGCCCAGGTGCGGAACTGGGGCGCTGCCGGGGATCGGTGCCCGGCGCGTATTGCGGGACCCCCTGCCCCGTCAGCGTGGCGTTGGGATCGCCCTTCCAGATGTAGCCGTCGTTGAGGGGCACGTACTGCTCGTTGCTTTCGCAGAGCTCCACGGTCGGTGACCGTTTGGCGGGGTTGTTCTCGCACGGAATGTTCCGCACGCCACGGACATTCAGGTCGGAGTCCTGTGGCACCCGGCAGTACAGCTCCCCGGCGGGACGCTCGGGATAGTCCACCTCGGTCGGGACCCGCTGCTGCTTGACCGGAAGGAAGCCGGTGTTGCACGGCGGCGGCAGATTCATGTTCAGTTTGAAGTCGAGGTAGATGCCCCGGTAGGGCGTCTTGAGGTCCGCGTCGGCGACCGCGATCGCCGACATCAATGCGGTGCCCTGCGGGAAGAGCACCAGCAGTTGTTCGATGTCGTGCCGATAGACAACCGCGATCTCGCCGAGGCTCACCATGTTGGCCAGCAGGACCGGCAGTGCCGGGGCGAACCTGTCGAACAGGGCGCGGCCCTCGTTCAGGGTCGGCTGCCCGAGCTTGAGCAGCTCGGCGAACGCCGCATTCTGGGCCTTGAACTGGCCGGTGATGGACGCGGCCCGCTGCGCCCACGTCGCGATCGAGTCCGCGGTCTGCACTTGCGAATTCAGCACGGCCGGGCTCTGGTCGATCAGTTGCGTGATCGGGCCGACGTTCTTGCCGGCCTCGATGGCCAGTGACGTGGAGCCGTTGACGATGCGGGACAACTCAGGGCCGAGACCGCTGACGGCCTTGTCGGCTTCGTCGACGACGGTACGCAGATTGTCCTGCGGGATGGCTTCCAGCGCCCGGTTGGTGGCATCGAGCAGGTTGCCGATATCCGGCGGAATCCGCACCTTGGCCACCGGGATGGTCGCGCCGCCGCGCAGGGTCGGGCCGGTATCGGATTGCCCTGCCGCAGGGATCAATTCGACGAACTGTTCACCGACGGCCGAGCGGCTGTGGACCGCAGCCGATACGTCCGCAGGCACCTTGATGGCGGAGTCGAGATTCAGCTCGGCCCGCACCCCACCCGCGGTGACGTCGACCGCTTTGACCCGCCCGATTTCGGTGCCGCGGTAGGTGACCACCGACGTCGGGTACAGACCGCCGGACTCCGGCAACTCGACCGTCACGGTGTACCGGCCGTACCCGAGCAGCGTCGGTACGTGGACGAAGCCGAATGCCATGACGCTGCAGGCAATCACGGTGACGGCACCGAGGATCGCCAGCTGGATCCAGACTGTCCGGGACAAGCGCAGACGCAGCATGTCAGTACCCCCCGAAGTGATAGGGAGCGATCAGCGGGTTGCCCGCGGTGTACGGGCTGGGCATCTGACCGATCGTGCGGCCCCACTGCATTTCGAGTTCGGTGAGGTTGCCCTCCCACCGGGTTCCGGTGAACAGGCTGCTGTCGAGCCGGCTCAGCGTCAGATCGATGATCATCGTGATGTTGGCGAAGTCGCCCCGGAACCACTTGCCGAGATTGCTCTTCACCCACGGGTAGGTCGAGAGGAAGTCGAGCCCCTTGGTCAGTGCCGGTCCCGAATCGGCCAGCGACCGTAGCACCGGCACCATGCTGCGCAGGTTCGCGACGAGGCTCTCCTTGGTCTGCTTGATCGTCGACGTCGCGACCGCGCTGAACCGTCCGACGGCATCGATCGCGTCGGCCAGCTTCGCGCGCTGCTCTGCCAGTACGGCCAGGGCCTGCGGGATGGTGGTGAGCGCCTTGTCGACCGTGCGCTGGTTCGCCGCGAACTGGCCCACCAGAGAATTCAAATTCTCTGTGGCGGAGATGATGTCGTCGGTCTGCGTGTTGAGCCGGGAAATGAACGTATCCAGCTGGGCCAGCAGGCTGCGCATGTCGTTCTCGCGGCCGGCCAACGCCTTCGCGAAGGTCTGGTTGATCTCCTGCAGCTGGGCCAGGCCACCGCCGTTCAGGAGGATCGACGCCGACGCGAGAGCCTGCTCGGTGGTGGGATACGTTGCGGCCCTGGACAGCGGGATCACCGCGCCGTTGGTCAACTGCCCCTGCGGGGCTTCGCCGGCCGGCGGGCTGAGCTCGATGTGCATCGAGCCCAGCAGGCTGGTCTGCCCGACCTTGGCGGTGCTGTTGGCGGGCAGGTGGACGTCGCCATCGATCCGCATGGTCACCAGCGCATGCCAGTCCTGCACCTCGATCTTGGTGACGTTGCCGACGTTGACGTCACCGACGCGCACGCGGGTGTTCTGCTGGATCACCACGACGTCGGGCAATTGCGCTTGAATCACGTACGAACCCGGTCCGTCGCCGGCGGTGCCAGGCAGGCTCAGCGAATTCAGGCCGCGCCATTGGCATCCCGGCAACGTCAGCACGCTGAGGATGACGAGGGTCGCGGTCACGAGACGCTTCATGGCTGCGTCCCCTGCTGCGGAACCATGAGGCCGGCCAGCCCCTGGCCGGGGTCGGTCGGGGTCGATACGGGGGCCTCTGCCGGCAGCGGCGCCGGCGCGGGGTTCTCCTGCGGCGGAGCCCCGCCCGGCCGCAGTCGCGGCTCGCTGTAGGTGACCTCGTTGGGCCGGGCCGTCGCGCCGACGAACGGATTGCCGCCGATCGGCACGAAGTTGTACTGCCGGTTCTTGATGATCGGCGCGAGGTACTGCACGCACAGCTTGGCGGATTGCTCGAAGCCTTCCCGTGCCGCGGACTGGATTGCGCCGCAGAGGAACTGCACGGTGTCGGCGAAGTTGACGGGTGCCAGGATGCCCGTGATGGCGCTCTGCGCCGGGTCGTAGATGTTGGTGAAGTTCTGGAACACCGTCGGCGCGATGTGCAGGACCTGTTTGAGGTCCGTGCGGCTGTCGTTGAGCGCCGTGGTGATCGCGTTGAGGTGGTCGAAGGTGGTCCCCAACCCCTCCCGGTTCTCCGCGATGAAACCACGCAGATCCTTGACCGCGGTGTCCAGATTGCGTGTCGCATCGGCGATGTTGTTAGGCGTGCTCGACAGTGCGGTGGTGATGGACGCCATGTTGGTGTTGAAGGCGGCGAGCAGATCGCTGCTGGACGACAGTGCCGAGACCAGCAACTGCAGATTGCGCACCGTGCTGAAGATGTCGGTGCTGTGATCACCGAGAGCCGACATCGCGCGGGACAGTTTGATGACGGTGTCGCGCGCGGTGTCGCCCTGGCCGCGCAGGTTGTCGGCGGCGCTGTTGATGAATTCGCCGACGGCACTGGGCCCGCCGGGACTCGTCGGCTGCAGCGAGTCGGTGAGCTTCTCCAGTTGCTGACGGAAGTCGTCCCATTCCACCGGCACCACGGTGCGCTCCAGGGCAATGGTGGAGCCCGCCGCGAGTTTGGGTCCGCTGGTGTAGGCGGGCACCAACTGAATCGCGCGGGCGCTCACCAGAGACGGCGACAAGATGGCGGCACGGACGTCGGCGGGCAGCGCGTATTGCGAGTCCACCGAGAACGTCACTTTGGCGGCATGCGGTTGCGGTTCGATCTTCTCGACCGTGCCGACGGTGACACCCAGAATCCTGATGTCGTCGCCGGTGTACAGGCCGTTGGTGTTCGCGAAGTACGCGACGTAGGTACTCCGGACAGCGGTGACCCACCAGGATCGAGCCAGTCCGGTGGCGGCAACCGCCAGGATGACGACGAGACCGAGCGCGAGGGCGATGCGCCACGTCCGGCGGCTGCCCACGCGTGGTGTGGATTCGGAGCTGGTCATGGTCACCTCCCTCCGACGGGCGAAACGGGATCTGACACCACACCGGGCGAACCGGTGTGCGAATTGTTCGACGGCGGGAGCGGCGTCGGGGGCGGGACCGTCGGCGGCGGCACCTCGCCAGGGGCCGGAGCCAGGGCCGGCGGTCCGGGTGCCGGGCCTCCCGGTGGCGGCGCGGGCAGGGGCTCGCGATAGGGGTAGCGCGGATCTCCGGGATTGCCGGTGATCGCTTCGGGCAGAGTGAGATTCGGCGGTCCGCCCTGGCCGGTGCGCGGATACGGCGACGGCAGCGGCGGGGTACCCGGCTGACCGGCACCGGGCTCGGTCAGCTGCGACGGCAGCAGCACGTTGGGGTCCAATCCCAGGTCGGAGAACGCCGCGTCGATGAACGGCTGATCGAACTGACCCGGGAACAGGTTCACCAGCGACGCTTTGAAGAACGGCCCGGCACCGAGGACTTCGCCGAACGACATGGCGTACCGGCGCAGCAGGTACAGCGTGCGCTGCAGCTCCTTCTTCCGGTTGTCGAGGATGCTGAGAACGCCGTTGAGCTTGTCGACGGCCGGCTTCAGTTGCGTCCGGTTGTCCTGCACCAGACCGGAAAGCTGCACGGTGGCGGCGCTGATGTTGGCCATCAGCGTCTCGACCGAATTGCGTTGCGACAGAATCTCGCCCAGCAGCGCGTCGGTGTTGACCACCAACTGCGCAATCTGGTCACTGCGCTTGGCCAGCACCGAAGTCACCTTGTTGGCATCGGCGAGCAGCTGGCGCAGCTTGGCATCGCGGGTACCGAGGGTGTCGGAGAAGCGCGCCACGCTCTCCAGCGCCAACTTCAGATCGGGTGGCGTGTTCTGGAACGTCTGCGCCAGCGTCTTGAGTGCCGAAGACAGCTGGGTGGTGTCCAGACCGCTGATGGTGGTCGTCAGATCACCGAGCGCCGCGGGCAGATCGTACGGCGAGGTGGTGCGTTCAATCGGGATGGGGCCGTTCAGGTTTCCGTCACCGCGCGGCGTCAGCTCCAGCACCTTGGTACCCAGCACCGTCTCGGTCTTGATGGCGGCCTCGGTGCGGTCGCCCAGTTCGACGCCATCACGCACCGTGAAATCCACCCGAACCTTGGCGCCCTCCAAGTGAATTCCCGAGACCCGTCCGACGCCCAGCCCAGACACCCGCACGTCACTGCCCGTCTTGATCCCGCCGGCATCGGCGAAGTACGCCTGGTAGTCGGAGGTCCCCTTGATGAACGGGATCTTGTCGTAGCTGAAAGCGGCGACGACGATCGCGATGATCAGCGCGATGCCGGTCGCGCCAACCGCCAACCGGTTACGTTCGGCCAGGGGCTTGATGTTCAGCTTGATGCGCGTCATTTCGGCGTGCACCGCCCCGACTCCTGGCCGGCCACTTTGACGTACACCGGTTGGCCGCCCTTTCCATTCAGCTTCAGCAGTGCGTCGCAGAGATAGAAGCTGAAGTAGTCGCCGTACAGGCCGTTGCGAGAAAGAATCTGGTACGCGTCCGGCAGCGTCCGCACCAGCTCGTCGACGTAGGCGTGGTCCGCCTCGATCTGGCCGGACACCCGATCCGTCTGCTGCACAGTCTGTTTGATCGGCTCGCGCGCCACGGTCAGCAGGTCGGCGACCGACCGCGCCGCGCTGTTGATGTTCGCCACCCCGGTCGCGATGTCGGATTTGCGGGTGGCCAAACCCTGGACGAGTTGCGACAGTTTGTCCAGGCCGTCGGCGAACTGTGTGTCACGCGCCGCGAACGTCCCCAGCACGGTGTTCAGGTTGGTGATGACCTCACCGATGAGCTGATCCCGGCCCGCCAACGTTGTCGTCAGGGCCGACGTCTGGGCCAGCACCGACGAGATGGTGCCGCCCTGGCCCTGGAACACCCGGAGCAGCTCACCGCTCAGCGCATTGACCTGATCGGGATCGAGCGCACGGAACAGTGGCCGGAAGCCGCCGATGAGCGCGTCGACATCCAATGCCGGTGACGTCCGGGACAACGGGATCGTCTGGCCCGGAAGGAGTTTGCGCACCGACCCGGGGCCTTCCTCGAGCGCCAGGTAGCGGTCGCCGATCAGATTCTCGTAGCGGACGGTCGCGGTGGTGCCTTCGGTGAGCGTCAGTTGCCTGTCGATCGCGAAGTCGATGGTGACGGTGCCGTCCTTGTGCAAGTCGAGGCTCTTGACCTTTCCGACCTCCACGCCGGCGATACGGACGAAGTTGCCGCCCTTCAACCCCGACACGTTGCTGAACACCGCCTGGTAGGAAGCCCGCGAATCGAAACGAAACTGCCCGAACACCGTCAGCAGCCCGAACATGAAGAGCAGGCTGACCACGGTGAAGATCACGACGCGGGTTACGGTCCCACGAATCCGGCTTCTCACGGTGTCCCCGGCTCAGGTTGGGGCACGCCCATCTCGACACCGGGCAACCCGGGAGCCGGACCACCCGGGTACCGGATTCGCGGCGGTTCGGGCTGCGGCTTGGTCACCGGGAAGTAGTTGGCGAAACCGGGGAAACCGATGCCGGGGTTGGGCCGCATATCCAGGCCGTCACCGTAACCGGTGTCGGTCACCAGGTACTTGACCGGGAAGTTCTTGCTGACGTCGGGCAGCGAACCGCAACTCGGCTTGCCGCCGGGCCCACCACTGGCGTTGACGACGGGCAGGTTGTCGGGGAATCGGTAGGGATCGGCGCCGGCCAGCAACCCGACATCCATGATCACCGATTTCCCGTTGCCGCCCATGGCATATCGGCCGCCGTGTTCCAGGAACCACTGGGCGCCCTGGAACAGGCAGGTGTACGTCGGCGAATATTTGTCGAGGAGTGCGGTGGTCGGTCGCAGCACTTCCATCGCCCGCGCCAGGGCAGTCTGGTTGGCGCCGATGGTGTCGATGCCCGACTGCGAGAAGCCGACCGCCGACAACAACAGGCCGTCGAGTTCCTTCGACTGGCCGGTGATCGTGGTGGCGGTGGTGGAGAACGAATCCAGGATGGACACGATGTCCTGTGCCGCGGCCGAATACGCCTGTGCGGTCTGCCCGAACAACTGCCAATCCTCGCGCACGGTGTCCATGCGCGGATTCACCTCCAGCAGAACGTGGTTCGCATCGGTGATCGCCTGGCCGATGACGTCGCCCTTACCGCGCAACGATTCTGCCACGGCCGAGAGCACCGAGTTGAGCTTCGTCGGGTCGATCACCTGGACCACCGACTGGAGGTTCTCGAACACGGTGTTGACCTCGACCGTCACGTTCTGTGACTGCAGCACCGCACCCGATCGGAGGTGGCCGCCGCTCGGACCGGTCGACGGCACATTCAGTTCGACGTACTTGGCGCCGAACGCGGTGCTCGATCGGATCTGCGCTTCGACATTGCCCGGCAGTTGCGCGAACGGCCCGGGGTACATCCGGAGTTTCAGCGTCGAAAGCACGTGTCCCGCAGTATCTGTCCGGCTGCCGATCGATTCCACCTCGCCGATCTGCACGCCCCGGAGCTTCACCTTCGCGCCGTCCTCCATGACCAGACCGGCGCGATCGGAGATCAGGGTCAACGGCACGAATCCGCGCAGCGATCCGGAGAACAACAGCCACGTCATGGCAGTCATGGCGACGACCACGACCACCAGGACCGGCGCCCACCAGATCGGGTCGATCTGCTCACGCCGAGTTTTGTTCGCACCCTTCGCCATTCGCTCAGCCAGCCAGGTGGAAGTTGCCGGACTGGCCGTAGACGGACAGCGTGATGGTGAGCAGGATGAACACGCCGGCGGTGATCGAGGTCCGGACCGCGCGGCCGACGGCCTCGCCGACGCCGGCCGGCCCGCCGGTGGCGGTGAAGCCGTAGTAGGTGTGCACCGCCATCACCGCGGCCGCCATGGCCAGCGCCTCGAAGAACGACCAGGCGAGGTCATTGGGGTGCAGGAACGTCGTGAAGTAGTGGTCGTAGACGCCCCGCGACTGGCCGTAGATCATCGTGGTCCCGAACCGGGTGGCCAGGAAGGACATCAACACCGCGACGGTGTAGATCGGGACGACGGCCACCACGCCGGCGACGATCCGGGTCGCCGCCAGGTACGTGATCACCCGGATGCCCATCACTTCCAGGGCGTCGATCTCCTCGTTGATGCGCATGGCACCGAGCTGTGCCGTCGCCCCGGCTCCGATCGTGGCCGCGAGTGCCACCCCGGCCGTCGCGGGAGCGATGAAGCGCACGTTCAGAAAGGCCCCCAGGAAGCCCGTCAGCGCTTCGATACCGACATTGGACAGGGTGTTGTAGCCCTGGACGGCGATCAGCGCACCGGTGGACAGCGTGAGGAACCCGACGATGACCACAGTGCCGCCGATGACGGCGAGTGCGCCGGTCCCCATGCCCATGACCGCGATGAGCCGCAGCACCTCGCCCGGATAGCGCCGGACGGCGTCCGCGGTGGCGGCAAGCGCACTGCCGTAGAAGGCCGTCTGCTCGCCCAGCCGGCGGGTCGCCGCGATCGCCTGGCCCGCGAGTTCGCTGAGCGGTGACGGGCGGTCGACATCCACATCGACTGTCATGGCGCCACTTTCACGCCGAACGCGGTTGCCAGGATGTTGATCAGGAACAGCGCCATGAACGCGAAGACGACGGTCTCGTTGACCGCGTTACCGACGGCCGTCGGGCCGCCACCGACCGAAAGTCCCTTGTAGCACGCGATCAGTCCGGCCGACAGCCCGAACAGCAATGCCTTGACGAGGGAGACGATCACCTGCGGCAGGCCCGTCAGCAGCGTCATGCCCGCGATGAACGCGCCGGGCGTCACGTGCTGGATGTATACGACGAAGAAGTAGCTGCCGGCCAGGCCGACGACGGCCACCATCGAATAGAGCATCGCCGCGACGAATGTCGCGGCGAGGACGCGGGGCACGACGAGTGCCGGAATCGGGTTGACGCCAATGACTTTCATCGCGTCGATTTCTTCTCTGATGGTTCGCGCGCCGAGGTCGGCACACATCGCGGTCGAACCGGCACCGGCCACGACGATCGCGGTGACCACCGGTCCGACCTGTGTCACAGAAGCCAGCGCAGCGCCGGCGCCCGACAGGTCACCGGCGCCGACCTCGATCAGCACGATGTTGAGCGTGAAGACGATCAACACCGTGTAGGGAATCGACAGCACGACAGTCGGTACGACGGAGACGCGCGCGACGAACCAGATCTGCTCGATCAGCTCGCGCCAGGCGTACGGCGGCCGCAGCATCGCGGCGAACGTCTCGCCTGCCATGACGATGAAATCGCCGACCGCCACAGCGGGGCGCGTCCAGGCCGCGGAGGCGCGCGGAGACGACTGGAGCGGTTGCGCCACAAGCTGCCTCCCAGTGTCGTTCCGTCGTCGAGCTTGGCCCGGACGTTAGGAAGGCACCAGTTTGCTGTCAACGCAACAAACAGGGGTACGACATCGTCAATTACCGAAGATGCAGGTGGACTCAACGCAATTGCTTCGGTTCACCCGGATTGAATCGCGCTGAGCCAAAACCTACCAGCATGCGCCCTGGTTACGGCGTCACGATGTTGAACCAGAGCTGGAAGGTGTCGAGCAGTCCGACGAACTCGTCCACCGACTGCCGATTGCCCTCCACGGTGACGTTGTTCGCTGTTATCGCGTCGGCGAGTTTGACTTTGCCGAGCTGAATCTCGTTCATTGTCGCCTTGGTCAGTTTCAGCCCGGCGTCGGCATTCGGGATGGTGCCGTCCGCATAGTTGAGGACGCCGTTCTCGACGGTGAGGCCGTACTGCTTCTTGAGGTCCGTGAAGTCCACGTTGAGGGTGATCTTCTTGCCGGCGGCAGGTTTCGGGTGAGATCAGGGTGTCGTAGACGATCCAGCCGGTATTGCCTTTGATGAAGGTGATGTTCGACAGGACATAGCCGCGGACCTGGTAGATCTTGTCGGGCGCGATACCTCCCCCGAATTCTCGCCGTCGTCGCCGTTCGTCTGCACTTTCGAAGTTCGCCCCATGGCACCCGATTATGCCGATTCCGGCCGCCGAAACCGGTCAAATTTACGAATACGAACAATTCTTCTCCGGCGGCCGAGACGATTTCCGGGGGCCATTTCGAAAATTTACGAGTCAATGAATAAAAAGACCGCTTCGCCGAAAGCGAAGCGGTCATTGTCAGACGCGGTCTAGTGCAGCCATTTGCCCGGCTTGTCCCAGTGGCCCGGAGGCGGAACAAAGGGCAACTGACCGACTTGACCTGGGGGAACGCCGAAGAACTGGCCGATGTGGCCCGGCGACGGAGCCGGTATCCACCACCAGGTATTGTCGGCGTTCGCCTGACCCGCGCCCAGCCCGATAGCAGCAAAGCTCAGGGCGCCTGCGGCAACAATTGCGAATTTATTGATAGACATGTCCAACTCCTTGTCAGCCCATCAGATGTCATGTATTCCATGATGCCACTGTGTGCTGCGGACCGCTATCAAGAATTGTTGGCTAACGTTTGCTCACTCGTTGTGTGCGACACCCGGCGCCGATGCCCCAACGGCAGCCGCCTTGACCGGCTTCGGCTTCGACTTCGCCACCTCCCCACGCGGCGACTGGGCCTTCGGGCTGTCATCGGCAGCCGGGCCGGTCGCCGGCTTGCCGCTGCCGGTCGGGTGCTGCCCGGCCTTCTTGCCCTTGCCGCGCTTCGGCGCATCGGCTTGTTTCGGCGTATCGGAATCCGAGTCCTTCTTGGTTCCCGCCGGGTCCTTCTGGCTCACCGACTTCTTGTCGTCGGGCTCTGCCTTGGGCGTGTCCTTGACCTCGGGCGTCTTCACGTCGGGCTCGACGTTCGCGGGCTTCGGGTTTGTCGCCTTCTCATCCACCGGCTTCACCTCGGGCTCGGCCGCGGTTTCCTTGGCCGGTTCCTTGGCCGGTTCCTTCACGGCGTCCGGTCCGTCGGCGTCCTTGACGTCAGTGCCCTTGGCCGGGGCGGCCTTCACGCCGGTCGTCGGCTCCGGTTTCGTCGCAGCCGTCGCCTTCGGCGAGCCCAGTTCCGCCGCAGCATCTTTCATGGTGGCCACTGCCTTCAGCGCCGCCGTCGGGTTCACCGCGGCGACCGATGCCGGCGGCCGGATGATGTCGCCGATCTTCTGGATGACGTTCGAGATGCCCGCAACCACGGCCTTCGTCACGTCGACCGCGGTGTTGGCCACCCACTTCACGCCCTGCACCACAGCGTTCGCCACCCATTTGACCGTGTTGACCACGGCTTGCGTCACTGCCTTGGTGACGTCGACGAACGCATTCCAGGCAGCGTCAGCGACTTTCACCACGGCTTGCCCGATCTTGACGACGGTGTCCACGACCGCGCCTATCGCCAGCCGCACCGCGGCCAGGATCCGCGCCGCGATGCCTTCGACGCCCCCGACACCGTTGAGCCGCAGGATTTCCTGCGCGATGACGAACGCAGCTTCCTTCGGAATCCAGTCCGCGTAGAAGACGCCGAACTTGCCGCTGCCGGGCTGATCGTCGCGCGTGGTGTAGATGAAGATCGGCCCACCGTAGAACTGGCCATTCGTGGACATCGTCTGCCAGGTTTCGATGAGGTTCTTGATGAACTCGGCTTGCGTGTGCTCGCTGACGTTGTTGGTCGGCACCCCGTACTCGGTGATCCAGATCTTCTTGAGACCGTCACCGTTGGCCGCCATCAGGTCGTAGATCTTCTGGATCTGGGTAAAGGGCGACAGGACCACGTTCTCGCCGTCCGAGAACTTCAGCGTCTCCTGGTACGGGTGGAACGCCAGCGCGTCGAAGTAGCCCTTCGCGCCGGCGGCGTACATCCCGTTCACGTAATCCACCGGGTTCATGGTGACGCCACCGAACGTGAAGACGCTGCCGAGCCCTGCCGCGATGACAGTCGCGGTCGGGTCGGCCGCCTTGATCGCCGGGTAGGCAGCCTTCAACAACTCGGTGTAGCTCGACGGCGAGATCGGGTCGTAGAAACAGACGCAGTTGACCTCGTTCCACACCTCGTAGGCCGAGATCGTCTTGCCGTACCGGGTCGCGACCTGCGTCATGAAATTCGCGTAGGCGACGGGGTCGGGCGTCTTGGCCCCGGGGAAGTTACCGTCCGTGCCGGCCCAAACCGGCGTGCTGTTGACCATTGCGAGGACGCCCATGTTGCGAGCCTTCGCCGCATTCATGATGTCGTCGATCGGCGCCCAGTTGTATTGGTTCGGCAGCGGCTGCGTGTACACCCACGGGATGTAGACCCGGACGTCCTGGACGCCCATGGTGGATTGCAGCATGTCCAGCGTGGTGTCGATGTCCTGCTTCGACATGCCGTACAGGCTGGAGTCGGCCATACCGATGGTCGACGGTGCCGAGACGATCTCGGCGGTGGGCGTCACCGCGGTCCGGGTCACCGGCTCCACCAGTTGTGCCGCGTAGGCGCAGACCACGGCCAGGGGAATCAATACAGTCATCACCCGGTGCACTGCCCTGCAGCCGAGTCGGCCGATCCGTCCAGCCACCAACGCCCCCTTTGAAAGTGCCGCCCGCGCAACGCGTAATCGCCAAGCAAGGCAAATTTACGTCCGCGGATGGTAACCCGTGGGCGATTTGCCGGAGTCGGCTCACCCACCGCACGTCAGCGGTGTGAGGCGGTGCCACCTACCGGCGGCGGATACCCGTTATTCGCCGGCCCGCAGTAATTGACGACACTGGCATAAATCTTTGCCAGAAGCGCTGCGGCAGTCGTTCACAACTGTTAATTTTCTGTCTGTACTGCGGCGCGACACCCGTCTGCCAGACTGCAGTGCGGTAATGCCGCAGTAGCGGTCGATCTGCCGGGGTCCGATGGCCGCGCGGCGTGACTATGGAGGACCCGAAATGGCTGGTGCACACCGTCGCCCGCAACGCCGGAACTTGGCGGTATCGACGTGGCTGGGCACCGGAGTCGCGGCGGTCGGCGTCAGCGCGGCACTCCTCGGTAGCGCGGCTGTCGCGAGCGCTGCCCCGTCGACCGACTCCGAGTCCGCCGCGTCGTCCGCGCCGGCACAGGCCAAGAAGCCGCCCGCCCAGAAGCCCGCCAAGAACAAGAAGAAGGACACGGCCGCTGTTGCGGACGCGTCGGACACCAAGGCCACGTCGGACACCAAGCCCGCTTCGGACACCCAGCCCGCCGACACCAAGGCCGCGGACGGCGACAACGACGCGAAGCCCGCCCGCAATCGCCGCACGAAGGCCGACAACACCGGCCGCTCGGCGACCGCCCCGAACGCCGGGACCGTCGCGAAGCTCCCCTCGGCCGCCGCCCAGGCGGTGACGAACAACCCGTCGACGAAGAACCCGCTCAAGTCGGCCGCCGCGGTCAAGCCGGCCACGGACACCGCAGCCAAGGACACGGCCTCGCCGGCGGCCGCGACGCCTGCCGCCGCGGCGACGCCGTCACCGGCACCGGCCGCCACGCCGCCGGTCACCGTCGCGGCAGCCGAAACATCCACGGCTGCAATCACTTCGATTCCGAACACCGCCGCGAAGGCGCTCAGCAGCGTCACCTCGCCGACGGCCCCCGCCAACATCTCCGGACTGCTGTCGGTACTCGCGGCCGTCGGCCAGGCGCTCGGCGCCGCCACCCTGGCCACAGAGGAGACCCTCGCCGCGTCCGTGGTCGGCACGACCAAAACCGTGAGCAAGCTGCTGGGCATCACGCCCGCCCTGGCCACCACCACCGAAAAGACCAGTGCCGCATCGACTCTCACCCCGGCACCCACCGAGACGTGGCAGCCGGGACAGACTGTCACCGCGGACGAGTACATCAACACCGCGCTGACGGAGATCGCGCAGGCGCGCACGCTCCTCGGCACCAGTTGGGTCAACGGGTACTCCCGGTACGAGTTGCGGATGGCGGCCACCTATCTCACGACGTACCAGGCGAACCAGCAGACTCTGATGGACGCGTACGCGGCCAACCCGACCGCGACGAACCTGAGTGCGCTGAAGTCGAACGAGGCGCTGATCGGCAAGGCCGTGACCGCGCTGAAGACCGCGCGTTATTGGTCGGCGAATCGCGACATCAAGGCCATCATCGTCGACGCCACCACCAACGCCCGCATCTACGCCTCGGTTCCGCTGTCCATGTACGCGGGCGTCGAGCCGATCGTCACCATCTCGGTGAACGGCGGGCCGAAGATCAAGGTCCTGGTCGACACCGGATCGTCCGGGTTGGTGGTCAACGCCAAGAACGTCGGCCAGACCGGCCTGGGCGAATCCGTGAGCAGCGGCACCGGCGGCTACAGCGGTGGCCTCACCTACACCTACGACACCTACAACACCACGGTGAACTTCGGCAGCGGCATCGTCACGGCGCCGACCTCGGTCAACGTCATCACCGACCCGGCGCAGCAGGCCGCCTTCGCCAAGTTCCTGGCGAACAACGGTGTCGTGGGCGTCCTGGGTGTCGGCACCAACGCGGTGGGCCCCGGCCCCGGCCTGGTCACCACCGGCCTGCCCGGAGCCCTGAAGAACGGCATCTACATCGACGAGGTCGGACGGAAGCTGACGTTCGGCCCCAACCCCTTACCGGCCCGCGTGACGACGTCGGGATCACCGAACGTCATCGGTTCGATGACCGTCAACGGGGTCAACACGCCGATCAATCTGCTGGTCGACTCGGGCGGCGTCTACGGCACCATCCCGTCGACCATGGTGGACTCCTCCCAGCTGGTGCCCATCAAGAACACCGACGGCACGGTCGCGTACTACGTGCTGAAGGCGGGCGTTCCGATCTCGGTGTATGACGCCGACGGCAACCTGCTCTACACCTTCACGACCACGTCGTCGTACCGACCGACGGTGACCTTCGACGACTACAACGCCGAACTGTCCAACACCGGCGCAATGCCCTTCCTGCACAACCGGATTTACATCGACTACAGCACCGCAAACGGGTCGACGGTCTTCGACCTGTAGGTCGCTGCTCAAATTCGTCCGCTGTTTCGTCGCGCTCGCGGCGAGCCAGCGGGCTGCTGTGGCGTGAAAAATCCCGACGCCATACCGAACGATCAGGCGGTTCGAGCGGGCTTAACAAAATACGCGATCCACAGTTGCGAATCTGACGTGCCCGTTAGTCTTCTCGCACGTAGTCGCCGGTTAACGTAGTCCAGCTACTCACTGGACGCGACTGATGGGAGACAGCCAGGTGGAGAATCTCATGGCCAACGCGTTCGCCTACCCCTGGTGGGTGTACGTCACCATCCCGTTGGGCGCCGCGTTCGTCGGCTGGATCACCAAGATCATGGCCTTGAAGATGATGTTCTACCCCGTTGAGTTCAAGGGCATTCCGCCGTACCTCGGCTGGCAGGGCCAGATTCCCAAACGCGCGCCGAAAATGGCTGCGGTGGCGGTGGATTCGCTGACCTCGGAGATTCTCAAACCCGAGGAGATGTTCGACAAGATCGATCCCAACGAGTTGGTCAAAGAACTCGCCGAGCCACTGCGGCAGACCTCCGCCGAGATGGTCGACACCATCATGATGTCGTTCCAGCCGCAGGTCTGGCGGGCTACGCCCGACCAGCTCAAGGACGTCGTCGTCAAGAACGTCGAGAAGCGCATCCCGACGGCCATGGCCGCGATGTTCGACAAGCTGCGCGGCCAGGTCGACCAGATCTTCGACATCAAGCACATGGTCGTCACCAACCTGGTGCGCGACAAGGTCACGCTCAACACCGTCTTCCAGGACATCGGGAAGCCGGCGTTCAAGTTCCTCATCATGTCCGGTCTGCTCTTCGGCTTCCTGATCGGCCTGGTGCAAGCCGTGGTGTTCGGCATCACCAACTGGCATTGGTCGCTGCCGCTGTTCGGTCTGCTGACCGGTGGTCTCACCGACTACGTTGCACTGCAGATGATCTTCCGGCCGCTGGAGCGCAAGAACGTCTTCCTCGGCATCAAGTGGCAGGGCGTCTTCCAAAGGGAACGCAAGCAGGTCGTCGAGGGTTACGCGGCGCTCATGGCCCGCGAAATTTTCACACCCCAGGCCATCATGGAGAGCATGCTGAACGGCCCGTCGTCGGACCGGTTCTTCGACATGATCTCCACCGAGATCAGTCAGACCATCGACACCCAGATGGGCTTCACCGGCAAGATCATCAAGTCCGTCGGCGGACGGCAGTACGTCGACATGAAGAAGCAGATCACCGACTCGATCATCGAGAAGCTGCCCGAAACATCCACCTACATCGAGGGATACATGCGCGATCGCCTCGATCTGGAGAACGTCATGGTCAGCAAGATGATGGTGCTGGACTCACTGTCGTTCGAGAACCTGCTGCGCCCGGCATTCAAGGACGACGAGTGGATCGTCGTCGTGCTCGGTGCCGCCCTCGGTTTCCTCTTCGGCGAACTGCAGGCACAACTGATCCTGTTGCTCGCGCACTGACCGGCCTAGGTCTGGCCGGCGGTTCCGGTCAGCTTACGGACGGTGAGGACCTCGCTGTCCCGGAAGGCGCGCCCGTTGGGGTAGAGCAGGTCGCTGAACCAGACCTTCGGCTCCGACGGGTTCGGGTGGTCCCACGAATCCCACGGGAAGTAGGTCTGCGTCTTACCTGCCACGAGTCCCCAGCTGTACGCGCCGACGTTGCGCTGCTTGGCAATTGGCAGAATGCCCTCAACCGTGCTGCCCATGTTGCGGGCGAGGTACTCGGTGCACAGGATGGGCCGGCCCAGCGGTGCGAGCTCATCGATCCGCGCCGAGAAATCGGCCGGCTTGGCGTAACTGTGGAACGAGATGACGTCCGAGTTGTCCAGCTGGATCGACGCGATGGCGCTGCGCTGCGCGGGATCGGCCCAACTGCCTTGCCACACACCACTTGTCAGCGGCTGTACGGGGTCGACGGCCCGCGCCCAGGCGAATACCTGCGGTAGCAGGTCGGCGACCAGCTGCATCTTGTCGCTGCGCTCGACCTTGCGGTAGACGCTGGCCGGGTTGTCGGGTTCGTTCCACAGGTCCCAGCCGAGGATCCGGTTGTCGTTACGGAAGAGGCTCAGCACGCCGGTGACGTAATTCTGCAGTACGGCGCGGTATTTCGGATCGCCGAGACGGTCCGCACCCGGACTCTGCACCCAGCCCGAGTTGTGCACACCCGGCCTCGGGGCCCGCTGCACGCCGAGTTTCGGATGCGGGTCCCAGCAGGAGTCGAAGAAGACGAACAGCGGCTTGATGCCGTTACTGGACGCGATGCTGACGAACTGGGTCAGGCGCTGCGAGAAGCCCTGCGGGTCCTGCGCCCACAGCAGATCGTGGAGGAAGACCCGCACGGTGTTGAACCCGAACCAGCGAGCGGCGCCCAGTTCGGCGTTGATGCGGCCGGGGTCGTAGGTGCCGGACTGGAACATCTCGATCTGGTTGACCGCGGTGGAGGTGATGTAGTTGCCGCCGACCGGCCAGGCCTGCCCCTGGTACCAGCTGTTGGCCCGTTCGGGCGTCCAACGCGCGCCGGCCGCGGACGCCAGAGCCGGTCCCGAGAATCCGGCCATGGCGGAACCCGCTGCCAGCAGCAGCGGGACCTTGAGAACGGTTCTGCGGTCCACCGCACGAGGCTACTGATCTTGATGGGGCCATTGGGGCGTGCTTATCGAGTTGCAACAAACACGATGTCGGGCGGTGACGTCAGGCCACCTGCTCAGGCATTGATCCCCGCCGTGAGGATGGCCGCAAGCTCGCGATATGCGCTGGCGTCGTCGAGTCCGGTACTCTCGCGGACCCGGCGCTGCTGGATGCGCACCATCATGGTCGACGCCAGATCGGCAGCGAAAGCCGCATGGACATCACGGAATTCACCGCTCTCGACCCCGTCGGCAATCATCTCCTGCACCCGGCGAGCAGCGATCTGGGTGTTCTTCTCATAAACACTGCGGGCCGGGGCAAAGGCGTCCAGGTCCACCATGAACTGATCCGACGCGGCGTCCAGCACCGTCCCCACCGCCGACAGGTAGGCCGTGATCCGGGCGCGGGGCCCCTCGACTCCGGCCACCAGCTGCTCGACCTCATCGGTGGCCTGCCGGAAGAACTGCACCGTCGCGGCGCGGACCAGCTGCTCCTTACTGCCGGCCAGCGTGTACAGCGTCGACTTCGAACAGCGCAGCCGCCCGGCGATGTCGTCGAGCGTGAGGTGCGCGAAGCCCTCGTCGAGAAACAACGCGATGAGGGCATCGAACAGCTCGGTGCGTCGACGGGTGCCGAAGTCCGGGGACGTGCGCGCGCTCACACCGGCATAGTACTGCGGACCCTTTACTCAGTACTACCAAACCAGTACTCTGTGAAGTAATTCAGTACTGTTCGACGTATTAGTGGAGTTCCGGTGCCCGTTGATCGCCTCTTGCCCAATGACGAAGCCCACGCGCTGATCGAGCTGACCCGCGACATCGCCGACAAGGTGCTCGACCCCATCGTCGACCAGCACGAGAAGGACGAGACGTACCCCGACGGGGTCTTCGCCACCCTCGGCGAGGCCGGGCTGCTGAGCCTGGCGTATCCCGAAGAGTGGGGCGGCGGCGGCCAGCCGTATGAGGTCTACCTCCAGGTGCTCGAAGAACTCGGCGCCCGCTGGGCGTCGGTGGCCATCGCGGTCAGCGTGCACAGCCTGTCGTGCCATCCGCTGATGACGTTCGGCACCGACGAGCAGCGGCAGCGCTGGCTCCCAGAGATGCTGAGCGGCAACCTGATCGGCGCCTACAGCCTGTCCGAGCCGCAAGCCGGTTCCGATGCCGCGGCGCTGGCCTGCAAGGCCGTGCCTGCCGACGACGGCTACCGCATCACCGGTTCGAAGGCATGGATCACCCACGGCGGACTCGCCGATTTCTACACCCTGTTCGCGCGTACCGGCGAAGGTTCCCAAGGTGTTTCGTGTTTCCTGGTGCCCTCCGACACCGAGGGGCTGACGTTCGGGCGGCCCGAAGAGAAGATGGGCCTGCACGCGGTGCCCACCACGTCGGCGCACTACGACGGTGCGTTCCTCCCTACCGAACGTCTGATCGGCGCCGAAGGCCAGGGTCTGCCGATTGCCTTCAGCGCGCTCGACGCCGGCCGGCTCGGTGTCGCCGCCGTGGCCGTCGGCCTGGCCCAGTCCGCACTGGACCAGGCCGTGGCGTACGCCCAGGAGCGAACGACGTTCGGCCGCAAGATCATCGACCACCAGGGGCTCGGCTTCCTGCTGGCCGACATGGCCGCCGCCGTCGATTCGGCACGGGCCACCTACCTCGACGCCGCGCGCCGCCGTGATGCCGGCCTGCCCTACTCGCGCAACGCCTCCGTGGCCAAACTGGTCGCCACCGACGCGGCCATGAAGGTCACCACCGACGCCGTCCAGGTTTTCGGCGGCGCCGGCTACACCCGCGACTACCGCGTGGAACGCTTCATGCGCGAGGCCAAGATCATGCAGATCTTCGAGGGCACCAACCAGATTCAGCGGCTGGTGATCAGCCGGAGCCTGGCCAAATAGCCGCCGGCCGGACTACATCCGGCTGACGTCGATGATGGCGTTCGCGAATAGCGCGGGCGCCTCCTGAGGGACGTTGTGGCCGATGCCGTCGAGAACCCGGTGTTCATATGCCGCGGTGTACATCGAGCGGTATCCGGCACCGTCCTTCGCCGCACCGTCGAAGTCACTGCCGATGGTGATGGTGGGGACGCGGATCGGCGGCCTGGCCTGCAGGTGTTGTTCGTCTGCGTCGTAACGGCTTTCACCCTCCGCGAGGCTCAGGCGCCACCGGTAGTTGTGGATCACGATGGCGACATGGTCGGGGTTGTCGAACGCGGCGGCACTCAGCCCGTAGGTCGCATCGGTGAAGTGCCAGAGCGGCGACGCCTTCTCCCAGATCAGCCGGTTGAACTCCTTGGTGTTCTTCCGATAGCCGAGTTCACCGCGCGGCGTCGCAAAGTAGTACTGGTACCACCAGCCCAACTCGGCATTCGGCTCCAACGGCTGGAGGTTGGCAGCGCGATTGACCAGGATGTACCCGCTGACCGCCACCAGACCCGCCACCCGCTGCGGCCACAGTGCCGCAACGGCATTCGCCGTGCGCCCGCCCCAGTCGAAACCACCGAGGATCGCCCGCTGGATGTTGAGGGCGTCCATGAAAGCGATGACGTCCGCGGCCAGCGCCGCCTGCTGACCGTTCCGGATCGTCGTGGCGGCCAGGAAACGGGTTGATCCGAAGCCCCGGAGATACGGCACGATCACCCGGAATCCCTGGTCGGCCAGGAGCGCGGAAACATCTGCGTAGCTGTGGATGTCGTACGGCCAGCCGTGCAGCAGGATCACCGGTTTGCCGTCCGCCGGCCCGGCCTCGACGTAGCCGACGTCGAGGTCGCCGGCCCGAATCTGCTTCACCGCGTTCAGGTTGTGCTCGGGCGCGGGCGGCGGCGTCGGCTTCTGCGGAGCAGACGGCTCTGACGACGATCCGCACGCCGCCAACGACGCCGCGCCGACTGCCGCGGTCGCCATCAAGCCGAACTGCCTTCTGCTCACACCGGTCACGGCACCATCTCACCCGCTCTCACACATCATGTCCAATAACAGATGGCGATAGGCAACATCTCCTTTGGAGATGGCATCGGTTCAGACCGCCGCCCAGCCGCCGTCCACGCTGAGGATGGCGCCGTGGATGTTGGCCGCGTCATCACTGACCAGGAACGCGACAGCTGCGGCGACTTCCGCCGGCGTACTCATCCGCCGTGACGGTAACCGGTCCAGTACCGGTTTGATGTGTTCTTCGAACTCCTGTTGACGCTCGGTCGCGATCGGTCCGGGAGCCACTGCGTTGACCCGAACCCCGAACGGGCCGTACTCATCAGCCCAGGACGCCGTGAGCGAGTGGATGGCCGCCTTGTTGGAGTTGTAGATCGCCGAGCCGCTCGCCCCTCGCAGTCCGGTGATCGATCCGATGTTCACCACGGCGCCGCCACCACCACGCACCATCTCGGGGGCGATCACCCCCGTGAGCAGGAACGGGGCAAAGACGTTGACCTCGAACGCTTCTCGCAGCACCGACGGGGAGACCTCACCGGTCGGGGTCGGCATCAGCAGCGTGGCGGCGTTGTTCACCAGGATGTCGAGCCGTCCGCCCACCGCCTCCGTGGCTTGTTCGGCGAGGGCACGGATCGCACCGTCGCCACCCGCCAGGTCTGCTGCGACGAACGACGCCTCGGCACCAGAAGCGCGGATCGCGGTCACCAGCGCGGTGCCGCGCTCCGCATTCCGTCCGCTGACCACAACATGGGCTCCGTCGTCGGCCAGCCTGCGTGCGATGGCCATCCCCAGACCTCCGGTTGAACCTGTGACAAGTGCTGTGCGGCCGGACAATCGCGTATCTTTTGGACTCATGAGTCCACATGATTCGTCGGAAAAAATGGACCTGCAAGTCCAGAAACTGACGGCCAAGGGACGAGCCACCCGCGCCCGCATCATCGATGGTGCCGCAGCCGAGATCCGGGACCGCGGTGTCGCGATGACCACCATCGAAGACGTGATGGCGCGGACCCAAACCTCGAAAAGCCAGATTTTCCACTACTTCCCCCGCGGCAAAGAGCAGTTGCTGCTCGCCGTCGCCACCCTCGAATCACAGCGGGTCCTCGACGACCAGCAGCCCCACCTCAGCTCGCTCACTTCATGGGCCGCCTGGCAGCGCTGGCGGGATGTCGTGGTCGAGCGCTACCGGCGACAGGGGCAGAACTGCCCGATCGCGGTGTTGATGTCCGAGATCGGCCGCACCAGCACGGGCGCACAGGCCGTCACCACCGAACTGATCGACTCGTGGCGGGGTGCCATCGCCGCCGGCATCGTGGCAATGCAGCAGCAGGACAAGATCGCCCCGACCGTCGACCCCACGCGCGCGGCAGCCGCACTGCTGGCCGGCATCCAGGGCGGCGTCGGGATCATGCTGGCCACCGGCGACCTGACTTATCTCGAGGCCGCCCTCGACGAGAGCATCCGTGCGCTGCGAAACCGGTGACTACTGCAACGGGATGTCATGTCCCCGACCACGTTCCGACTCGGGCCGCACGCCGAACCACCGGCGCTCCGACTCGGTGATCTGCAGATCGTTGATGCTGGCTTCCCGCCGACGCATGAGCCCGTTGTCGTCGAACTCCCACAGTTCGTTGCCGTAGCTGCGCCACCACTGCCCACCGTGGTCGTGCCATTCGTATTGGAAGCGGACCGCCATGCGGTTCCCCCGGAAGCCCCACAGGCTCTTGCGGAGCACGTAGTCGAGTTCGCGTTCCCACTTGGCCGTCAGGAACTCGACGATCTCGGCGCGTCCCGTCACGAACGTGTCGCGGTTCCGCCACACGGAGTCCGGGGTGTATGCCAGCGCGACCCGTTCGGGGTCGCGGGTGTTCCACGCGTCCTCGGCCGCCTGCACCTTCACCAGGGCCGTCTCTTCGTCGAAGGGCGGGAAGGGTGGTCGGGACTCCGGGGTGCCGGACATGGGCGAGCCTCTCGTCAGGTGGGGTGCGGCCGAGCGGGACTGCGCAGCCCGCCGCCTTTGACAACCGTAGGAGCATCAGCGGCATTTCCGGCGGCTCACACGGCAGCCTCAATTGTTAGTTCGCCTACACGTCGCACCATCTGCGTTGACAGCTGTCAACGCACCCGAGAAGGATCGAGGCATGTCCGCCAAGTCCGAAGCGCAGGTGTTCACCGAAATCGAGAGCCGTTTGACAGCCAAGTTTGCGGACCTGCCCCCGGCGCGCGTGACGACTGTCATCGAAGGCGCGCGCGAACAGTTCGCCGGCAGCACCATTCGGGACTTCGTCCCGCTGCTCGTGGAACGTCGCGCCGACGAGGAGCTTTCCAGGCTGTTGGCCGGCGACGCCGCCCACTAGCCCCGTTTGCTCGGCACGCAACTGAGTTTGCTAGCGTCACAACGGGTTCCAGCACCACCCGATTGCCTTTCGAGACCTCTCTGTGAGCACTTCGAGGCTATTGAAACGGTGCGGTCACGGTCGCGGCTCAGTCCCATGTCGAGCGCGCATCCGATTGAAAACATGTCTGGACCCAGCCTCTCGCCGTGCCCTACGGTTCAGCTGCGCAAATTTTCGGCGCAGTAATTTAAGGGCACGTTCAAGGAGACGCCGGTGATGATCAGCTTTGGTCGAATCGCTGTGAAATTAGTTGCCAGCGCCGGTGTGTGCGCGACTGCCGTGGCCGTGAGCCCGACCGCAGCCGCCGTCCCACTCAAGACTGGCGGATACGCGTGCGACGCGGGCGCCACCGCGGGAGCGCCGGCAGCAGGGGCACCTGCCGCTGCTGCTGCCGCGGCTGCCGCCGCGCCATGCGCAGCGCCCGCCGTGGAGTCATCGGGCATCGTCGGACCCCTGGCCGCCGCTCCGGTGGTTCCGGCCGCGGTGCCGCCGGTTCCCGCGGTCGTCCCGCCGGTGCCGGCAGCGGTTCCGCCGATCGTGCCTCCCATCCCCGCGGGCCTGCCGCTGGGCGCCCCCATCCCGATCGCTGCGGCCCCCGCTGCCATCCCGATGGACATGGGCGGGATCGCGGACGGCAAGGAAGCGCGGACGCTGCGTCCCGTCGACGCCGGCGGCCCGACCCCCAACCTGCCGACCCAGCCGGGCCCGCAGAACTAGATCAACAAGCCGCACAACCGCTTTCACCGAAGCACCCGAGCCCCCGCGGCTCGGGTGCTTCGTGCATTGAGGTCGTTGACGCTGTACTGAGGGCGCACTTGTGCGAGTAGCGAACACCCCAGCCACAGGATCAACGCGGCACAACAATGCGAATTACGTTGCGGCGCAGGCTACGGCTCGACGATGACCGGGTCGCCGACGTTGACGGTGTTGAAGTACCACTCGGCTCCCGCGGGCGCCAAACCAATACACCCGTGGCTGACGTTCTCGAAGCCCATCGACTCGACGGCCCACGGCGCCGAATGCACGAACAGTCCGCGTCGGCTGATGCGTACCGCGAACTCGACCTCCGTCATGTACCCGTCCGGATGATCGACGGGAATGCCAACGCTGCTCGAATCCATGAGCACATTGCGGTCTTTCGCCAAAACGGTGTACTTGCCAATCGGCGTCTCATACTCGGGCCGACCCATGGTCGCGAGCAGCACACCGGACTCGCCCAGGTGCGGAAGATGATGCGGCGCGGGCATATCCGGTGAAGTCTGGCCGTCGATCGTCACAGTGAAGGTGTGAGCCCCCACATGAGCGGTGCCGATCACCGCCGGTCCCGTGGTGAACGCCATCGGCTGGCCGGCGACCGTCAGCTTGATGGTGCTGTGCGCAGGCCAGAAACCATCCGGAACCCATTGCACCACTTTGTTGTCCAGCCATTCGAACTTGCCTGACATGGCGGGCGAAGACGTCACGTCCAGGGCCAGCTCAGCGGCAGCCCGGTTGGTGATGGGCTGTTTGAACGTCACCACGATCGGATGCGCGACGCCGACCGGAATGCCCTGCGTCGGCTGCGTCGACTCGATGATCGAACCCAACGGCAGCCGAATGCCCGCCGTCTCGATACCGAGCGCGCCGCCAGTGGTGGTCGTGGCGACCACGACCACGGCAAGAACTCCGTGCACAAACACCCGCATGTATCCGACCCCTTTGTCGCTGGCCGCATGGTTGAACACCGTCATGGTATGGGCCGCAGAACGCCGAAATCCGTACGGCGCGTCAATATTTCGGTCAAAGATTCGTCACGGATTGGCCACCCAACATCACGGCGCGGATCAACACCTGCAATCTGCCGACATCTCCCATTGACGTAAGCGACAATTATGACTACGGGGGTAGCGGAAGGCTGGGCCATGCCATGACAACAGACCGTGTTGCGCTTCCGGGCGCGGCAGACGACGAGTGCGTCGACTGCGGCTACACACCGGAACTGAAACGGACCCTCAGCGGCTTTCAGATCTTCGCGGTCTCCTTCGCTTTCATATCGGTGGCGGTCGGGATCTTCGGGACCTATGACGACCTCCTCAAGACCGCGGGCCCCGTCGGCATCTGGCTCTGGGTCGTGGCCGCCGCCGGGCAGACTCTCGTTGCCCTGGTGGTCGCTCAGTTCGCGTCCCGCATCGCGCTCAGCGGCTCGTCGTATCAATGGGCGTCGCGCTTGGCCAGCCCGAAGGTCGGGTGGCTCTTCGGCTGGCTGACGTTCTGGTATCTCGCGATAGCGGTGGTCGCGATGGACAACGCCCTGGCCAGTCAAGCGCTCATGCCGCTGTTGGGCATGTCCGACGACGAAGACACCGCGCGACTGATCACCGTGGCGGTCTTGATCATCCAGGCCGTCCTGGTCATCGCCTCGACGCGCCTGCTCGGCCTGATCACCTCCAGCGCGGTCGGCCTCGAACTCGGCATCGTGGTTCTTCTGGTGCTGGCACTCGGCGTCGTCATGCTGGTCACCGGTGACGGCAATGTCGACAACCTCACCAGCCGAGGGATCGCCGCAGACAGCCCCGATTATTTCGCCGTCGGAGGTGGGTTGATGGCCGGCATGATCATGGGCCTGACCACACTCGTCGGTTTCGACTCCGCCGCGAACCTGGCGGAGGAAGCCAAAGATCCGTTCCGCAGTGTCCCGCGCGCCATCGTGGCGTCGGTCGTAGCGGCGGGCGTGATGGGCCTGGTCTTCTTGATCGCCCTGACGGCCGCGATCAAGAACGTCACCGCTGTAAGCCGGAGCGGCTCGCCCGTCGCCCTGATCATTCGCGACCAACTCGGCTCGATCACCGAGCGAATCCTCCTGGCCGGCATCGCCTTTGCGATGTTCGGCGCCGGCATGGTGGTGCTGGCAGCGTGCTCGCGGCAGGTGTTCGCCATGGCACGTGATGCCCGCTTCCCCGCCCATGCCCTGATGCGACAGGTCAATCCACGCACCCAGACGCCGGTGCCCGCCACCATTCTGATCCTGATCGTCGGGGTTGTGCTGATGGCGACCTTGCGTGGGTCCGCGCTCATCCAGCTCATCATCGCGTCGACCATCCTGCCGGCGCTGATCTATGGAGCCATCGTCGTGCTGTACCTCGCCGTCCGGAAACGCCTGGAGCACAAGGAAGGTGGGTTCGGACTGGGCCGCTTCGAACTTCCCGTCGCGGGCATCGCACTGGTCTGGGTGGCTTTCGCACTCTTCGTTCTCGTGACGCCCGACTCGGCGCGGGTACCCGGCTTCATCGTGCTCGGCCTCATCGCCGTCGGCGTCGCATACTTCGTCAAGATGCTCGTCTTCAATCGTGAGGTACTCGACACCGAACCGGGTATCGACGAGTTCGCCGCAACACCGGCAGACCGATGATCCCGCTGTCGTCCCGGCCCGGGACCCTCACCGGAAAGGTGGTGTGCCCGGACGACGCCGAATACTCCGCGTCCTGCGCCGGATTCAACCTCCTTTACACCAACCGGCCCGCAGCCATCGTGTTCGCCAAGGAGACAACCGATGTCGTCAATGCACTGACCTGGGCGCGGGAACACGACGTGCCGGTGCGGGCCCGGAGCGGCCGTCACTGTCTCGAAGGCTGGTCCACGGTCGACGACGGACTGGTCATCGATGTCAGCCACCTGAAGTCAGCAGTAATAGACGCCGGCCGACGGACCGCCACGGTCGGCGCCGGCCTCACCCAATCCGAGGCGGTGGCGGCACTGGGCCGGGCGGGCTTCGCGGCGCCAACCGGAACCGAGGGGTCCGTCGGCCTGGTCGGCGCGACACTCGGCGGCGGCTTCGGGCTACTGACCCGCGCCTTCGGCATGGCCTGCGACAACCTCATCGCGGCCGAGATTGTCGTCGCGTCCGAAGACGGCACCAATGTCTTCATCGCCGACGAGACTCATCACCCGGACCTCCTGTGGGCGCTCCGCGGCGCCGGGAATGGCAACTTCGGTGTCGTCACTTCGATGACATACTCGATTCATCCACTGGCGCAGGTCATTTACGTGGTTGCGCGGTGGCCCGGACTCGATGACCTACCCGGGGTGTTCGAGGCCTGGCAGCAGTGCGCGCCGTTCCTGGACCACCGCCTCACCAGTCAGCTCGAGATCCGTCGCGACGAGATTTCGATGGTCAGCGTTCTGACCTCCGGTTCGGAAGCCGAAGCGCTGGAGATGCTGGCACCGATCCTGGCCGTGGGTACGCCCCGCCTCGAAGCAACCGCCGGGACGTGGGCCGACACGTTCGCCGGCTTTCAGATTCCGCTCGACGAGGAGCCGGCGAATTGGAAGTTCCTCTCGCAGTTCATGACTGATCCGTTCCCATCGGAAGCAGTGCAGCTCGTCGGCGCCTACATGTCGAAAGCACCTACGGCTGCCTGCAATTACTTCACCAACGCACTGCTCGGCGCCGCCGCGACCGAGCCACGCGGCGGCGCGGCGTACGCCCATCGCGATGCGCTCTTCTACGCCGAACCGGGTGCGGGCTGGGGCATCCGGGGCGCCCCCGCAGCGGGCGACCCACTGACCGACGCCTGCCTACGATGGATCACCGAGTTCGGCGAGGCGTTGCGCCCCTTCATGAATGGCGCCTATACCAACGTCCCGAACGCCGGCATGCCCGACTGGGAGCACGCGTATTGGGGAATGAATGTCGACCGACTGCGCGCCGTCAAAGCCAAATACGACCCCGAGAATATATTCCAGTTCGAACAGAGCATTTCACCATCGCCATAGTTCGGCGTACCGGAGGAAAACCTGAATTGGGCACCGTTTTACGCCTTCTCGACAATTGCAGGAAAAGTGCAACAGCTTACTCAGTTCACCTAGTAGCCGTGGACCGAATACGGGAGAACCGCAGCTAGACGACGAATTTCAATCTCGCTGACTGGGAAGTAGCAATTGTAAAACGGCTCTTCACAGATGAGGGTGTAGAGGTGGTTGGCGCGTCGTTGCCGGGATAGAGGTCGAGGTCTCTCGAA